>CAUQDE010000185.1:0-4285 GCA_963516425.1 uncultured Kingella sp. | reverse complement strand
GCCAGCCGTCCACGCTTTTCGGTTTCAAACCGTGCTGCGCGAAAAAGCCCAGCATCGTTTCGCGCCGCCCCGCGCTCTCGGCGGTGAGCAAAATCCGTCCGTCAAAGGCCGTCTGAAAATCCTGCAAGGCCTGCAAAGGCTGTTCCGACTGGCGGTTTACCGCCACATTCGGCAGGGCAAACGCCGCGCCGCCCAGCTCGGGATGAATCTGCGGATAAGCTTTCAGGCAGCCTGAAAACTGATCCGCCGCCAGATACAAATGCTGCGGCGGCAGCGGCGGATAAGTCTCATCGCCCTGCGCCATCTGGAAACGCGATTTCACTTCCGCCTCAAACCGCCGCGCCTCGGCGTGCACATCGCCCACGCACACCGCCAGCGCGTCCGCGCCCAGATAGTCAAACAGCGTCGCGCAGCCGTCTTCAAAAAACAGCGGCAGATAATATTCCACCCCCGCGCCAAACTGCCCGCCGCTTACGGCTTTGTACACCGCCGCATCGTTCGGATTGCCGTTCACTTCCTCGCGGAAACGGCTGCGGAAAATCTTTTGCGCCTCGTCATCCGTGGGGAACTCGTGCGCGGGCAGCAGGCGGATTTCCGATACGGGCGCGACGGTGCGCTGGCTGTCGGGGTCGAAGGTTTTGATGCTGTCAATCTCATCGTCAAACAAATCAATACGATACGGCGTGTCGCTGCCTATGGGGAACAAGTCCACAATCCCCCCGCGCACGGCAAACTCGCCACCCGCCACCACGTTGGATACCGCGCTGTAACCTGCTTCCACCAGATTCTGCCGCAGCGCGGCAATATCCAGCCGCTGCCCCGTTTTCAGCCAAAACGTGCGCCCCAAGAGAAACGGCGCGGGCGCAAGCCGCTGCATCGCCGTGGACACCGGCACAAACAGCGCGTCCGCCAAACCGTTTTTGAGCTGCCACAACACCGACAGCCGCTCGGACACCAAATCCTGATGCGGCGAAAAACGCTCATAGGGCAGCGTTTCCCAGTCGGGCAGAAACAGCGCGTTGTCGGCCGGGCGGAAAAACTGCCACGCCGTCTGAAGCCGCAACGCGCTCTCCGCATCGGGCGTGAACACGATTTTGGTTTGGCCGGAGGGCAGGTTTTTCGTTAGAAAATACGGCAGGCTGCCGGCGGTAAGGTTCAGCCAGCGCACGCGCGGGGCGGATTTGGATGGGAGGGGGAGAGTCATGGTGTTTTCGGGGTTGCAGTGATTGGTTGGTTGGAACGGGAGGCAGCCTGAAAAATGGGGAAGCGGGTTTCAGGCTGCCTTGGGGTTGGGTAGGTCGTGCATGAATGCCCGACGTTGTTAAATTTATCGGCGTTTTGTCGGGCATGAATGCCCGACCTACGGAACTAATCGGGCAGTTCCAGCAGCAAGCCGTCTCGGTAGCCGTTTTGTCCGTATTCGTTGGGATAGCCCAGCGGGTTGATGATGAGGCGGCAGCCATCTTGCACGGTATCGACGGCTTGGTGTGTGTGCTCCGCAATCCAGCAGTCAAAGCCCGCCAGGTCAATTTGGTTGATGAAATAGAGGTTTAAGGGCGAATCGGCATACTGCGGCGCGGTGCAGGCGGGGTACGGCGGAAAGTGGGTGAGCACGATGGTGCGCGGCTGGTGGCAGAATGGTTCGATGAAATCCAGTTGGGCATCAAAGCACTCGATGTAGTCTTCGGGTTCGGCGCGGCGCTCGTGCGGCGCTTTGCCTGCGGCGATGTAGAAAAAATCGGCGATGTTGCGGCGGACCAGGGCGAGGTTTTCGCGGAACTGTTTTTTGTTCGCCCAAGGCAGCCTGAAATTGCTGAACAGCGTGCCGCCAACGAAGGTGTAGCTGCCAAATTCCAAGGGGCGGTTTGCGGTGAGCAGCGGGGCGTTGGCGGCGATGAGTTCGCGCGGTAGCTCGTCGAGGTGTTCGCCGTAAAAATCGTGGTTGCCCAGCACGAACACACAGGGCTTGCCCGCGGCGGCGCAGGCAGCCTGAAACGCTTCCGCGCCGCCCGTTGCCGAAGTCGCCGGCGTGGACGATTAAATCGGCATCGAGGTGCGGGGTGACGGTTTGGCCGTGGGTGTCGGAGAGGATGTGGAGTTTCATGACTGGCGGGCGGTGGTTTTCAGGCTGCCTGCGCCAAGGGCGGTTATTTTCTTTTCAACACCAGCGTAAACACGCCGTTTGCTTCGCTGCTTTGCAGCAATTCGTGCCCCGTGTGGTGGCAGAATGCGGCAAAGTCGGCGGGTGCGCCGGGGTCGGTGGCGAGTATGGTGAGGGTGGTGCCGCTGTCTAAGGTGGCGAGGGCTTTTTTGGCGCGGAGGATGGGGAGCGGGCATTTTAAGCCTGTTAAATCTAGGGTTTGCATGGGGTTTCCTTGGTGTGAATGATGTGCCGACAGGCAGCCTGAAACGGGGTTTGGGCTTGGCCAAACGGTGTTTCAGGCTGCCGCAAGATGGCGGAACGAAAGGGGGCGATTTTAGCAAAGTTTGGCGCGGGCGTTGGCGAAGGCGTTTGACGGCATGGTGCGCGAAGGCAGCCTGAAAACAAGCGAAGCGGGTGAACCGCGCCTCTAACTTGTTTTCAGGCTGCCTTTTGCGATGGGCGAAGGTTTGGGCGGTGCGATTGGGCGCGGGCGGGATGGCGGCGCAACGGCAAAGGCTCCCCGCGCGGGTACGCCGCGATGCGCGGCGTGATAGGGCAAAAGATTGGGCTGAGGCAGCCTGAAAATGGGTTCATCAATCGGCAACCGCCATAATGGGCATACAGCGCGGCGGGGGTGATTGGGCTGCGGCTGACGGTTTCAGGCTGCCTTATATATTTGTGCTTCCACAATTTGCAGCCTGAAAACCCGCTCAACCCAGCGCAGGATAATCAATATACCCCTGCTCGCCGCCGCCAAACATGGTTGCGTGGTCGGGCGCGTTCAAATCTGCGCCCAGTTCAAAACGGCGCGGCAGGTCGGGGTTGGCTAAAAACGCTGCGCCGTAGGCGATGAGTTCGGCGGTGCCTTTTTCCAGCTCGGCTTCGCCCGATTCGGCGGTGTAGCCCGTGCCGGCAACCACGGTTTTGCCTTGAACCATTTTGCCGAACAGCTCAATTTCGTTGTCCTGCGGGTAGTGCGGCAATAATGGGAACATCGGTGCGCGCTGCATGATTTCCACGAAGGCGAAATCCAGTTTGTTCAACTCGTTGATTAAATATTGATAAGTGGCGACGGGATTGTTGAACGCGATGCCGGCGTAGGGGTGCAGCGGGCTGATTTTGATGCCGACGCGTTCGCCGCCGACCGCGTCGATGATGGCGCGCATGGCTTCCAGCGTGAAGCGGGCTTTGCCTGCGATGCTGCCGCCGTATTGGTCTTGGCGCAAGTTGGCGGAGTCGGACAAAAACTGCTGCGGCAGATAGCCGTTGGCGGCGTGCAGCTCTACGCCGTCGAAGCCTGCGGCGATGGCGTTTTTGGCGGCTTGGGCGTAGTCGGCGATGATTTGGCGGATTTCGGCGGCGGTGAGTTCGCGCGGGGTCTCAAAATCTTTTGCGCCTTGCGACGTGAAGTGCTGCATGCCTTCGATTTTCACCGCGCTGGGGGCGGCGGGCAGAACGCCGCCATGGTCAACCGAGTGCGCCACGCGGCCGGTGTGCCAGAGCTGGGCGAAAATCAGCCCGCCTTTTGCGTGCACGGCGGCGGTTACTTGTTTCCACGCGGCAATCTGCGCGGCGGTGAACAAACCGGGCGTGAGCAGGCTGCCGAGCGCGTCGGCGGAGATGTTGATGGCTTCGGACAAAATCAGCCCGGCGGACGCGCGTTGGGCGTAATACTCGGCGGTTATCGCGCCGACGATGCCGTCTGAATCAGCTCTGCTGCGGGTCATCGCCGCCATCACCATGCGGTTTTTCAGTTTCAGGCTGCCTAGGGTATAGGGTTGGAGGAGTTTCATTTTGGGTTTCCTTTGGGGCTTGGTTGAAAGTTTGTAGGTCGGGCATTCGTGCCCGACAAATCCCGTTCACAATGTCGGGCATGAATGCCCGACCTACTCAGGGGTGGTTGAAAGTGTTGCCAGTATAAGCACGATGCAGATTCGGATAAACGGGGTAAAATGGATAACATTTATCCGTATGTGGAATAATGGTGGTAAAAAGGCAGCCTGAAAACGGATTTTTGACGGTTTCAGGCTGCCTTACTTATTGGAAAAATAGGAGTAAAGAAAATGAAAACTTGTGCCAACCACGCTGAGCTCATCGCCGCCATTCGCACCGCGCTTGACCGCTATCTTGCCGAGTTCGCCG
>CAUQDE010000184.1:0-4290 GCA_963516425.1 uncultured Kingella sp. | reverse complement strand
GTCATACAACAAAGGCAGCCTGAAAACTGTATTTTTTGTTTTCAGGCTGCCTATTGCTTTGCTAAACGCTCGCGCTATGCCAGCTTGGCGGCATATTGTTGCAACAATTCTTTAAACGCCTCGCCTGTTTCGGGATGTTTTAAACCATAAGCCAGCGTGGCTTCCAGATAACCGATTTTGCTGCCGCAATCGTAGCGCTGCCCTTCAAACGCATGGGCGAGCACGGGTTCATATTCCACCAGTTTGGCGATGGCATCGGTGAGCTGGATTTCGCCGCCCGCGCCGCGCCCAATGGTTTGCAGCAGTTGGAAAATGCGCGGGGTTAAAACATACCGCCCCACCACGGCGAGGTTGGATTCGGTCTCTTCGGGCTTGGGTTTTTCTACGATGCTGTGAATGCGTTGGTATTGCTGCCACGGGTTGGTTTCCACCATGCCGTAGGACTGGGTGTGCGCATGGTCTATGGTTTGCACGCCAATCACGCTGCTGCCTGTTTGGTTATACACATCAATCATCTGCGCAATCGCGCCGCGCGGTGCATCAATCAAATCGTCCGCCAAAATCACGGCAAATGGCTCATTGCCCACCGCAGGCAAGGCGCACAACACCGCGTGTCCCAGCCCCAAGGCTTCGGCTTGGCGCGTGTAAAAACAGCTCACGCCTGCGGGCAAAATGTTTTGCACTTGGGTGAGCATGGCTTTTTTATCGCGCAATGTCAACTCGTTTTCCAGCTCGTATGCTTTGTCAAAATGGTCTTCAATGCTGCGTTTGCTGCGCCCTGTTACAAAAATAATCTCATCGCAGCCCGCCGCAACCGCTTCTTCCACCGCATATTGAATCAGCGGCTTATCCACAATCGGCAGCATTTCTTTGGGGTTGGCTTTGGTGGCGGGTAAAAAGCGCGTGCCCATCCCCGCCACGGGAAACACGACTTTGCGGATACGAGGAAATGGTGTGGTCATTGATGCTCCTTTTTCTTTACACAAAATAACGCGGGCAATTATAACGACACGCCCTTGTTCTGTCAGGTAAAATAACGGCAACGATTATTCCTCCCTTTCAGGCAGCCTGAAAACGGCTGCTTCTTTTTGATTGCCCACCATGTCCCACGCCAAACGCATCGCCACCCGCCCCATCAATCCCCAGCTTCAATCTGCCCTGCAAGCGGCAGGCGCAAATCCGCTCATCGCCCAGCTTTACGCCGCGCGCAACGTTGCTGACAGCAGCGAACTCAACGACAGCCTCAAACAGCTCATCCCCTACACCCAGCTCACCAACTGCACCGCCGCCGCCAGCCGCCTTGCCGATGCCATCACCGCGCAGCAAAAAATCCTGATTATTGCCGACTACGATGCCGACGGCGCCACTGCGTGCAGCGTTGCCATGAAAGGGCTGGCGAGCATGGGCGCAGCGGTGGATTTTTTTGTGCCCAACCGCTTTGAACACGGCTACGGGCTCACCCCCGAGCTTGCCGACATCGCCCATGCCAAAGGCGCAGATTTAATTGTTACCGTGGACAACGGCATCAGCAGCGCAGAAGGCGTAGCCCGCGCCAAAGAGCTGGGGCTGGATGTTATCGTTACCGATCACCACATCGCAGGCAGCGTCATCCCCGATTGCATCATCGTCAACCCCAACCAGCGCGGCTGCGCCTTTCCCAGCAAAAGCATCGCAGGTGTGGGCGTGATTTTTTATGTGTTGATTGCGCTGCGTGCCGAATTGCGCGCCCGCAATTATTTTTCAGGCTGCCTCAACCGCGCCGAGCCCAAATTAGACGAATTGCTAGACCTCGTGGCACTTGGCACGGTTGCCGACGTGGTGGCGCTAGACCACAACAACCGCATTCTCGTGTCGCAAGGCTTAAAACGCATCCGCGCAGGCAAAATGAGCCACGGCATCCGCGCCCTATTCCAAACCGCCCGATGCAGTGCGCAAAAAGCGCAGCCGTTTGACTTTGGCTACAAAATTGCCCCGCGCATCAACGCCGCAGGACGGCTGGATGATATGTCTATCGGCATCGCCTGCCTGCTTTCAGGCAGCCTGAACGAAGCCGAAAACATGGCAAGCGAGTTAAACGAACTCAACCAAACGCGCCAAGAAATTGAGCAAGAAATGTTGTCCGACATCCTTGCCGATTGCCCCAGCGCATTGCCCCGCGAGCAAACCACGCTGTGCATGTACCGCGACAGCTTCCACCAAGGCGTGGTAGGCATCGTTGCCAGCCGCTTGAAAGAAAAATTCTACCGCCCCGTGTTCGTGTTCGCGCCCGATGATGATGGCAACTATCGCGGTTCGGGGCGCAGCATTTCGGGCGTGCATCTGCGCGATGTGTTGGATGCCATTTCCAAGCGCGCGCCCGATATCATCATCAAATTCGGCGGGCACGCGATGGCGGCGGGGCTGACGCTGCGTTCAGGCAGCCTGAAAACCTTTGGCGATTTGTTTGAAGACATTGTGCGCAGCCAAGTTAATGAAGACACGCTCTCGCAAACCTACCTCACCGATGGCAGCCTGAAAGCCAGCGACATCACGCTTGCCAACGCCCAGCTCATCAACGCGCAAATTTGGGGGCAAGGCTTCCCGCCACCCAGCTTCGCCGACACGTTTCAAGTTATCCGCCAGCAAAGCATGGGCGCGGACAAAAAACACACCAAAGCCTGGCTTGCCAAAGAAGGGCAAGAGTTCGAAGCCATGTTTTGGCGATGCGAAGACACCCTGCCGCGCAACATCCGCGCGGTGTACCGCCCCACGGTAAACGAATGGCGCGGCAACACCGAATTGCAGCTTTATGTGGATTACTGGGAGGCGGCGTAGGCAGCCTGAAAACACGTTGGCACGCCTTTGCAAAATCCAAACGGCAGCCTGAAAACACACCCGCACCAAGCGCGCATCATCGGCGCAGCCGCGTCCATCGCCAACATTTCCATCGCCCGCACAAGCGTTCGCCATCCGCCGCCCTACCCCATTTTCAGGCTGCCCCAAGCACGCACGATTGCCCCGCGCCGCGCCAACCCCATTCCCCGCCCCCAAGGCAGCCTGAAACATCCAACCAACCGCATCACCACCGGAAAGCCCACCATGGACACCCTACTGAGCATGAAAGTCTTCTGCCAAGTCGTGCAAAGCGGCAGCTTCACCCGCGCCGCCGACCTGCTCAACATCTCCATCCCCATGGCAAGCAAACACGTCTCCCATCTGGAAAAAACCATCGGCGCGCAACTGCTCTACCGCAACAACCGCAGCCTGAAACTCACCGAGCAGGGCGATGCCTACTACCGCGACTGCCAAAGCGCGCTGGAACTGCTCGCCCAAGCCGCCGAACACGCCAGCGCAGGCGCCAACCACCCGCAAGGCACGCTGCGCATCGCCGCCCCCGTTTGGTTTGCCTGCGACAAATTCGCCCGCATGCTCGCCGCCTACCAAAGCCGCTACCCCGACGTAGAAATAGAACTCACCCTCTCCAACCGCCATGTCGATTTAAACAGCGACGGCGAAGACCTCGCCCTGCGCCTATCCGACAGCCTCGCCGAAAACATCATCGCCAAACGGCTGGGCAACATCCCCTTCTACCTCGTCGCCACCCCCACCTACCTCGCCCGGCACGGCACGCCCCGCGCCCCGCAAGACCTTACCCGGCACCCCGCCATCCTCCCCACCTATGTGGATTTGTCCCGCATGATGACCGAATACCAAGGCAAAACCGTGCCGCTCGAATTCCAAGGCAGCAAAATGCGCAGCAACCACACCCAAATGGTCGCCGCGCTCATCCGCGCCCATGTTGGCATCGGCTATATGCCCGCATGGCTCGCCGACGACGACATCACCACCGGCAGGCTCATCCGCCTCCTGCCCGAATGCCCCATGAACAACCCCTCGTTTTACGCCGTTTATGTGAACCGCCAATACATGAAAGCCAAAGTGCGCAGCTTTATTGACTTTATGAGCGAGCAAATGACCGCCTGAACACCAACACCCAAACGCCAAAGGCAGCCTGAAAAGGGATTTCCCGTTTTCAGGCTGCCTTTGGCGTTTGCAAAACCTAAGTGTCAGCAATGAGCAGCGTTATTTCTAATTACCCCAACCGCGCCAACTGCTCCGCCGCTTCCAGCGCGTAATACGTCAAAATCCCATCCGCGCCCGCGCGTTTAAAGGCGAGCAGGCTTTCCAAAATCACTTTGTCGCCGTCCAAAAAGCCGTTGTCAATCGCCGATTGCAGCATCGCGTATTCGCCCGAAACTTGGTAGGCAAAGGTGGGCACGCCAAATTCGTCTTTCACGCGGCGCACCACGT
>CAUQDE010000183.1:0-4319 GCA_963516425.1 uncultured Kingella sp. | reverse complement strand
TTCAAACAGCGGCTTCGCGCCGAACTGCATGGTGATGTTGTTGGTGGAAATCATGTTTTGAATCCTTTTGTTAATTTATGCAAAGGGCGCGATTTTAGCATAGAAAAGGCGTTTCAGACTGCCTTGTGCGCGGCGTTGCTATAGATAATGGGCGCTTGATAGGCAGCCTGAAATGATAGCGATAGCGATTTATAAACGAACTGGATTTATCAATTAAAAAATAATATCATTCGTGCACTGAAACATTTCTTTGGAGTACACAAAATGAAAAAAACGTTTACTTTCGCTGTGTTGCATTTTAGCGTGGCATTTAGCGTGGCTTATGTTTTAACGGGGAGCATTGGGATTTCCAGCGCGGTGGCGTTGGTTGAGCCGATGGTGAACACGGTGGCTTTTTATTTTCACGAGAAGGCGTGGCAAAAATTTGGCGGCAAATCGGCATAATGCTGCGCCCTTGCTGAGGCAGCCTGAAAATGGGTTTTCCGTTTTTCAGGCTGCTGTTTTCAGGCTGCCGCAATGGTCTTAACTGCGCGAATGCTATAATTCGCGCTTTTCTTTATTCCATCCCATTTCATCCCATGCAAACGTTCACTCATTCACTCAAAGGCTATCAAGACCGCCGCGCCATTGCTTTACTGCTGCTCGGCTTTTCTGCAGGCATTCCCATTTTGCTGATTTTTTCCACGCTGTCGCTGTGGCTGTTGGAGGCGGGCGTGCAGCGCGAAACGGTTACCATGTTCAGCTGGGCGGCGTTGGGCTATTCGTTTAAATTCGTGTGGTCGCCGCTGATTGACGCGCTGCCCGTGCCGCTCTTGTCGCGCCTGTTGGGCAAGCGGCGCGGCTGGCTGTTGCTGGCGCAGGGGTTGATTATTGTGGCGATTGTGTTGATGTCGTCCATCAATCCGCAGTTTTCAGGCAGCCTGAATGCGATGGCTTGGGGCGCGGTGTTGCTGGGGTTTGCTGCTGCCACGCAAGATGTGGTAATTGATGCGTATCGTATTGAAGCTGCGCCCGATGATAGCGCGATGCAATCGGTGATGTCGTCCACCTATACGGCGGGCTATCGGCTGGGCATGATTGTGGCGGGCGCGGGGTCGTTGATGCTGGCGCAATGGCTGGGCTCAACCAAGGAGCATTATGCGTACAGCGCGTGGCAGCAGACTTATTGGGCGATGGCGGCGACGATGCTGGTGGGCGTGGCGACAACGCTGTGGGTGCGCGAGCCTGCGGCGCATCGGGATAACGTCCAAGCGGCGGGGCAGAATGTGAATGACAATGTACGCTTGCTGGTGATGTTTGCGCTGGCGGTGTTGGCGTTTGTGTTTGCCTTTCGCCAAATCAACACGCTGCTGCCTGAAAACGCGGCTTCGCCTGTGGCGGCATTGCTGTGGGAAACGCTGCGGCTGGCAGGTTCGCTGTTGGCGGCGGTGGCGGTGGGCTGGTTGGCGGTGGGCGTTAAGCTGGTGCGCGCCGAGGTGGTGCGCTGCGTGTGGATTGCGCCGCTGGCGGATTTTTTTGCCCGCTATGGCAAACGCGCCGCGCTGCTGCTGGCTCTGATTGGGCTGTATCGCATTTCGGATATTGTGGCGGGCGTGATTTCCAATGTGTTTTACGCCGACATGGGGTTTAGCAAGGTGGAGATTGCGGGCGCGGTGAAAACGTTTGGCGTGGCGATGTCTATTTTGGGCGGCATTGCGGGCGGCGTGTTGGCGCAGCGGTTTCGCTTGATGAACATGATGATGCTGGGCGCGGTGGCGGCGGCGGCGACCAATTTGCTGTTTGTGTGGCTGGCAGTGCGCGGGCATGATGTGCCGCTGATGTACACGGCGGTGGGGCTGGACAATTTTGCCGCGGGCTTGGCGGGCACGGTGTTTGTGGCGTTTTTATCCGCGCTCACCAATATCCGCTTTACGGCGGTGCAATACGCGCTGTTTTCTTCGCTGATGACGCTGTTGCCCAAAACCCTTGGCGGCTATTCGGGCGCGATTGTGCAGCAGATTGATTACACGGGGTTTTTCTTGTTTACCGCTGCGCTGGGCGTGCCGATTTTACTGTTGGTTTGGTGGGCGGATAGGGTGTTGTTTCGGGATGATGGGGCAGCCTGAAAACGGATGAATGGAGCGTCGGTGGTTTGCTGACATCTTTGTAATCAGCAAAGTCCTATTGAACAGTATTTGGTGGCGAGCTGTCGCTGCTCTATTGAGGTAGCCTGAAACTTAATCACTCCACAACAAAAAAACCGTTTGGCATCGCGCCAAGCGGTTTTGTATTTTCAGGCTGCTTATTTGTTGCAAGCGTGGTGTTGTTTAAATGCGTGATTGGCGACAAGCCGCCGATGCTCCATTGAGGCAGCCTGAAAATGAATATGGCGGTAACATAGATTAAACGCGGGCGCGAAAGTTGGGCAGCCTGAAACGCTTGCCACGCGCTCTTACGGCTTGCTGGCAAGCCGTGCGCTGGCGTGATTATTGCTTTAACGCGTGATGGACATTTACGCGGCGAGCGGTTGCTGCGCGATTTGCTGCTGGGTTGGGCGTGGAATGGGGTAATCCATACAAAGGCAGCCTGAAAAGGGAAAAATCCTTTTTCAGGCTGCCATCGTTGCGCCTTATTTTTTGCGGAACACCAAATCCCACACGCCGTGCCCCAAGCGTTTGCCGCGCGCTTCAAATTTGGTTTCGGGGCGGTAATCGGGCGTGGGGGCGAAATCGGCGGCGGTGTTGGCAAGCTGCTCGGGGAAACTTTGCAGCACTTCCAGCATTTGCTCGGCGTATTCTTCCCAATCGGTTGCCAGATGGATGTAGCCGCCGCTTTTGAGCTTGGGCAGCAGCTTGGCAACAAATGGGGCTTGAATCAGGCGGCGTTTGTTGTGGCGTTTTTTGTGCCACGGGTCGGGGAAGAAGATGTGGATGCCGTCTAGGCTGTTGTCTGCCAGCATATTTTCCACCACTTCCACCGCATCGTGGCGCATTACGCGGATGTTGGCGATGCTTTGCTCGGCAATCAGTTTGCAGAGGTTGCCGACACCTGGCCCGTGCACATCAATGGCGAGAAAGTCGGTTTCAGGCAGCCTTTGGGCGATTTCGGCGGTGGCAACGCCCATGCCAAAGCCGATTTCTAGCACTTTGGGGTTGGCGCGCCCAAAGGCGGTGGTTAAATCCAGCGGGGCAGCCTGAAAATCTATGCCAAAGGTTGCCCAGTTGTCGTCAATGGCTTTTTGTTGGGCGGCGGTCATGTGCCCTTGGCGTAGAACGTAGGATTTGATGCTGCGGTGGGGGGGATTGTGTGGGGTGTCGGTCATATTGGGCTCTTGTGGGAATGGCGTTAAGGGGCGGCAAAACTGGTTTTCAGGCTGCCGCAGGGTTGGGGTGTTTATGGTGCGCTGCACGTTTTCAGGCTGCCTATGGGTTCAACAGCATAGGCAGCCTGAAAACGGGTAAACAGCCGATGGCGGCGTTATTCGGTGTTGCCAAGGCGTTCTAGCTTGTAGCTGCCGTCTAGCACGCGCTGCCACCAGCTTGGGTTGTCTAAATACCATTGCACGGTTTTGCGGATGCCGCTTTCAAAGGTTTCTTGCGGTGTCCAGCCTAGCTCGCGCTGGATTTTGCTGGCGTCAATAGCGTAGCGCACGTCGTGTCCTGCGCGGTCGGTAACGTGGGTGATTAGGTCGGCATAATGGGCAACGCCTTGCGGTTTGTTGGGCGCGAGCTCTTCTAACAATTGGCAGATGGTGCGCACCACTTCAATGTTTTGTTTTTCGTTGAAACCACCGATGTTGTAGGTTTCGCCGATTTTGCCTTGCGTTACCACCAAATACAGCGCGCGGGCGTGGTCTTCCACATAAAGCCAGTCGCGGATTTGCTTGCCGTCGCCATACACGGGCAGGGGTTTGCCGTCCAGGGCGTTGAGTATCATGTGGGGGATGAGTTTTTCGGGGAAGTGGTAGCAGCCGTAGTTGTTAGAACAGTTGGTTACGATGGTGGGCAGCCCGTAGGTGCGTCGCCATGCGCGCACAAGGTGGTCGCTGCTGGCTTTGCTGGCGGAATAGGGGCTGGATGGCGCATAGGGCGTGGTTTCGGTGAACAAGTCGTCTGTGCCGTGCAAATCGCCATAGACTTCATCGGTGGAGATGTGGTGGAAACGGAATTGCGCTTTGCGGTTTTCAGGCAGCGTTTGGTAATAGGCGCGGGCGGCTTCTAGCAGAGTGAAGGTGCCAACGATATTGGTGTGGATGAATTCGCCTGCGCTGTCAATGCTGCGGTCAACATGGCTTTCGGCGGCAAGGTGCATGATGGCATCGGGCTGATGCTCGGCGAAGA
>CAUQDE010000182.1:0-4319 GCA_963516425.1 uncultured Kingella sp. | reverse complement strand
ATACACAAAAATCGGCATTTGTTGCCACTGGTTTGATGCTGTTCGCGCTGTTTTTTGGCGCGGGCAATTTGATTTTCCCTGCCCTGATGGGGCAACAATCGGGCAGCGCGCTGTTTCCTGCGTTGAGCGGTTTTTTGATTACGGGCGTGGGCTTGCCCCTGCTGGGCGTGATTGCGATTGGCTATTCTGGCTCGCGCGATGTGCAGGATTTGGCTTCGCGCGTTGCGCCGTGGTATGGCGTGGCGTTTGCGGTGTTGCTGTATTTGGCGATTGGCCCGCTGTTTGCCGCGCCGCGCACGGCAACGGTGTCGTTTGAAATTGGCGTGGTGCCTTTTTTGGGCGAAATATCGGAAAGAGCAAAACAAATTAGCTTGGCGATTTTTGCCGCTGCCTTTTTTGGTGTGTCGTATTGGTTGGCGATTTCGCCAGGCAAATTGGTGGACAGGATTGGCAAAATCTTAACCCCTGCTTTGCTGTTGGCGATTGCAATACTGGTGTTTACTGCGGCGGCAAAACCAATGGGCGCGTTGCAAACGCCTGCCGAAGCCTATCAAGCAGGCGCGTTCACCAAAGGCATTATTGAAGGCTACGGCACTATGGATGCGCTGGCTTCTTTGGTGTTTGCTATTATTGTGATTGATGCGATTCGCAGCATGGGCATCAGCGAAACCAAGCAGGTTTTGAGCTTGGCAACGCGCGCAGGCTTGGTGGCTGCGGGCTGCTTGGCGCTGGTGTATATCTTTATCGCTTATATGGGCGCAACCAGCGTGGCTGGCTTGGGCATGCAAGAAAACGGCGCGAGCGTGTTGTCTAAAAGCGCAGAGTTTTACTTTGGCTTGGGCGGCAAGGTTTTGCTGGCGGTGATTGTGTTGCTGGCGTGTTTGTCTACATCTGTGGGCTTGATTACCGCTTGCGGCGAATACTTTAACCGCTTGATGCCGCAGCTTTCGTATCACAAATGGGTGGTGATTTTTACGCTGGTATCGTTTGGCTTTGCCAACTTCGGGCTAAAAGAGATCATCAAATTATCCATTCCTGCGTTGATGCTGCTTTATCCGCTCACGATGGCGATTATTATTCTGGCGTTTTTGCATCCGTTCTTTGGCGGCAAGCGCGTGGTTTACATCACCACCATGTTGGCAACAGGCGTGATGGCGTTGTTTGACGGCTGGAAAACGTTTGAAAGTTTTATGGAGATGAAATCGGATTTTGTGAGCAATTTGGATACGTTTTTCAACGCAAATCTGCCGCTATATGGCTCTGGTTTGGGCTGGTTGTTGCCCGCGCTGGTGGGCTTTGCGGTGGGATTTGTGATCAGCAAATTGAGCAAATAACCGCGCATAAAAAGGCAGCCTGAAAACCGGTGATTGGCGGTTTCAGGCTGCTTTTGTATTGAGTAAAACAATAGACCTAGCGGCAATCATAGTATTTTAAAAATTCCCATTTTCATAAAACCCAGTATCATGCCGCGCTTTGTAACTTCCCAAGAGGAAAATTTAAAATGTCTATTAAACAAGAATTTAAAGACTTTATCATGCGCGGTAATGTGATCGACTTGGCAGTCGGTATGGTGGTGGGCACCGCGTTTTCGGGTATTGTGAAATCGTTGGTGGACGATGTAATCATGCCGCCGATTGGTATCGTGTTGGGCGGCATTGACTTCTCTAACCTATTTTTAACGCTTAAACACGGCAAAACCGCAGGCATGGAATACGCCACACTCGCCGCTGCCAAAGCCGATGGCGCAGTAACCATGAACGTGGGTTCGTTTATCAACACCATCATCAGCTTTTTGATTGTGGCTTCGGCAATTTTTGTGGTGGTTAAAGCGATTAACACGCTGAAAAAAACACCCGAGGCGGTTGAAGAAGCGCCTGCCGAGCCAAGCGAAGACATTTTGCTGTTGCGCGAAATTCGCGATTCGCTGAAAAAATAAGGATTCGTTCCCCCAAAAACACCGCTAAAATGGCGGTGTTTTTTGTTTCTAGGATTTGATTTCAGGCTGCCGATTAGGCGAAACAAGCTGCGCATCAGCCATTGTCCGCTGGCGATTGAGGCAGCCTGAAAAGTCATTTTCCATTTTCAGGCTGCCGCTATGCACATCACCGACCTATCCGACATCCCCGCCGATCCCACCGCGCAATCCATCAACCGTCTATTTGCCCAAATCGCGCCGCAAGCCGCCGCTGTGGTTGCTCCGTTTGTGGAACAACTGTTCGCCGCGCTCTCGCATGGCAACACGTTTATCTACATCAGCCAAGCGGAAGCCGCCGCGCTCGCCCAAGCCATGCCGTTGGTGGGAAGCGATGCCAATAGCCCGCTTGTGTTGCACGGCAGACGGCTGTTTATCGCCAAATATTGGCATCTGGAAAAACAGCTTGCCGCCGAAATCCAGCGCCTATCCGCCCATGCGCCGATGCAGCCTGAAAAACCCTTGGTGCAATTGCTTGCCGATTGGTTTGCCGACGATATGAGCCGCGACCAACGCGCCGCCGCCGCGCTTGCCCTGCTGAAAAATTTTGTGCTGATTAGCGGCGGGCCGGGCACAGGCAAAACCACCACCGTTGCCAAGCTGCTCGCGCTGTTGCACCGCCAGCCCGCGCCGCGCACCGCATTGGTTGCGCCCACGGGCAAGGCCGCCGCCCGTCTCACCGAATCACTGCACCGCGCCAGCGCCGCCATCCCCAATCTAGCCCCCACCGCGCAGCATTATCTCGCCAGCCTAACAGGGCAAACTGTGCACCGCTTGCTCGGCTTAAAACCGCCGCAAATGCAGCCTGAATACCACGCACACAACCGCCTGCCGCTGGATTGCGTGCTGATTGACGAAGCATCAATGATGGACAACCACCTGCTCTATCAACTGCTCGCCGCGCTGCCCAGCCATTGCCGCGTGATATTGCTGGGCGATGCCGACCAACTGCCATCCGTTGGCGCAGGTGCGGTGCTGGATGCGCTGAGCCACAACCATCAGATGCAGCCTGAAACCACCGCCGCGCTGCGCCAACTGCTGCCCGATGTTGAACACTTCTCCACCCTCGCCGAACAACACGCGCGGCTCACCATCAGCCACCGCTTCCATAACCAAAGCGGCATCGGCAACCTAGCCCGCGCTGTGCAACAAGGCAGCGAAAACGCATGGCAAACCATCGCCGAACATCCGCGCGAACTATCCGCCCAGCCGCGCAACCCCGCCGCCCTTGTTGCCCAGCTCTATCATCACCAAGCCGCCTATTGGCAAGCCATCCAAGCAGGCAACATCGCCGCCGCCTTTGCCGAACAAAACCGCCTGATTGTGCTCACCGCGCTGCGCCACGATGCCGACCACATCAACAACCTTTACCGCACGCTCTTACAACAGCATGGGCACATCCGCCCCCAATCGCCGTGGTACGCAGGGCAAATCATCATGATTACCCGCAACGCCCCGAGCCAAGCGCTCTACAACGGCGACATCGGCATCATTATGCAGCCTGAAAACGACGGCAACGACCTGCGCGCCTGCTTCCCCAGCGAAAGCGCAAACGGCAGCGGCTACCGCAGCATCCCACTCAGCCGCCTGCCCGAACACGAAACCGCCTATGCCATCACCACTCACAAAAGCCAAGGCTCCGAATACGAGCAAGTCTGGTTTGCCGCCCCCGCGCAAGCCCAATACAGCCGCGCCCTGCTGTACACCGCCATCACCCGCGCCAAGCAGCAATTTGTGTATTGGGGCGACGAAGCCAGCTTTCAGGCTGCCTGTGCGCACGATGAACAGCGCAATAGTGCGTTGGGAATGTTTTTGCGCAACGGCTAACGAGCGGAAGCAATAGGGTGCGGATGCGCGGAGCAAAGGCAGCCTGAAACCTTGCAGAATCACGATGGAGCGTCGGCGGCTCGCCGACAATATGCTGAGCAATCGGGCGGTTTTGGCGATAAGCCGTCGCCGCTCCATGCTAACGAAGATAGTGCAATGAAAAGGCAGCCTGAAATGTGGGTTTTCGTTTTAACTTCGTTGAAGCCTTCGGCTTTCAGGCTGCTTTTATTGCAGATTGGGCTTGGCATTCGGTTTGTTTGGGCTGCGTTTTATTGTTTACAACGTTGTTTACGGCGTTCACAGGATTTACTGCCGCACACAACATTCTTTTCAGGCTGCCTTTGAGTAAACAGCACTCCAAAGGCAGCCTGAAAACTCTTCCGCTAAAAAAAACAATTGTTCATCCCCCATCTCCCCACCGTTTTCAGGCTGCCTCACTTCCACCCCCTTGCCACGTATCACCCACGCATCCCGCATATACAATCTTTGTAAACTTGCGTAAAATCCCGCGCGAGCAGCC
>CAUQDE010000181.1:0-4347 GCA_963516425.1 uncultured Kingella sp. | reverse complement strand
CGCCTTTCTTTTGCTTACTTTTCTTTGGCGAAGCAAAGAAAAGTAAGTGCCCCATCGGCATGAGACGCATGGTTAAAGTTAATCGGCTGTTTACCACAAAGCGCAAACCATTTTCAGGCTGCCTTAGATGTTTACCAAGTTTCAGGCTGCCCATCTTGTAATTTCACAAAACAAAATCCAATCGTTTCAGCAAAATTCATTCGCCATTGCGCATTTTTTGCCCCCATCCTTTTGCCTATCTACACCACTATCCGCTATAAAAACAAAACATTGCAATCAAACACCCCACACAACGCCCATTTAAATTTAGTAAACACAGTCTAACAAACATTAACAAACCATCTTGACAGACTACATGTAACTACAATACATTATCCCGCACGGCATCCCGCCGTTTCAACCACACCAAAAAAGAAAACAAACCATGAACACAAACACCACCTATCCGCGCGATGTCTATTTCTTTGGCACGTGTATCTTAGATATGTTTATGCCCCAAGCAGGCATGGATGCCATGACGCTGCTGGAATCTTTGGGCATAAACGTTCATTTCCCCATGGAACAAAGCTGCTGCGGGCAGCCTGCTTATACATCTGGGCACGAACAAGAAGCATTCAACGTTGCCAAAGCCCAGCTGGATTTATTCCCCGAAGATTGGCCCATTGTGGTGCCATCTGGCTCGTGCGGCGGCATGATGAAGCTGCATTGGCCTGCCCTGTTTGCAGGCAGCGAATACGAAGCGCGCGCCAAAGAATTGGCAGATCGCGTGGTGGAATTCACCCATTTTCTGCTCAACATCGGCTATCAGCCCGAAGACAAAGGCGAGCCGATTAAAGTTGCCGTGCACACATCTTGCACCGCCCGCCGCGAAATGAACGTGCATCTTTCAGGCTGGAAGCTGATAGACAGCCTGAAAAACGTGGAGCGCGTGGTACACGACCACGAAAGCGAATGCTGCGGCTTCGGCGGCACATTTGCGGTGAAACACCCCGACATTTCAGGCGCAATGGTGAGCGATAAAGTTGCCGCGTTAAAAGAAACGCAGGCGGTGGAAATTGTGAGCGCGGATGCAGGCTGCATGATGAACATCGGCGGCAAAATTGAAAAAGACGAACCCAATATGCCGCGCCCCAAACACATTTCTACCTTCTTGCTGGAACGCACGGGAGTGAGATCATGAGCGCACGCGAAAACATCTTAGCCAAGCTGCGCCAAGCCAACGCCTATCCGATGGCAGAGCCGCAAACCCATGATTATTACCAAGAAATGTCGCCCACATGGGACAACGAAGTGGAACGCCTGAAACATTGGGCAAAAACCATGCGCGCGGTGAAAACCGAAATTTTCTGGGTGCGCGAAAGCGATTGGGAAAAAACGCTGGTTGCAGTCGCCCAACAAAAAGGGCTGAAAAATATGCTGCTCTCGCCGCAAACCGCGCACGGCAAACGCGCCCAAACCGCGTTAGCCCAAGCGGGAGTCGCCACGCGCGGCTTTGAGCAAAAAATTGAAGACTGGAAAGACGATTTCTTTGCCAACGTGGACGCAGGTTTCACCGCATCGCTTTGCGGCATCGCCCACACCGGCACGGTGATGCTGGTTTCTTCGGTGGAAGAGCCGCGCAGCCAAAGCCTTGTTCCCCCTGTGCATTTTTGCTTGTTTGACACGCGCAAACTGTACGACACGTTTTACGCCGCCTTAACAGGCGAAAAATTGGTTGATGAGATGCCCACCAACATCATCTTGGTTTCAGGACCGTCCAAAACCGCTGACATCCAGCTCACATTGGCGTTTGGCGCGCACGGACCGCGCGATTTGGTGGTGCTGGCGGTGCTGCCTGAACACATCAACCCTGCCGATTTGGAGGAACAAGCATGACCACGCAAGTAATCAAAATCCACCCGCGCCCCGAAACCTTCAAGCAAAACACCGAAGCCGCGCTTGCCGACAAACCGCTGCGCAAAAGCCTGCGCACCGCCATGGATATGCTGATGACCAAGCGTAAACTGGTGTTGTCGGACGAAGAAGAATTGCAAATGCTGCGCACGCTGTGCGAGCACGTTCGCCAACACGCGCTGTCCAAACTGCCCGATTTGCTGGTGCAGCTAGAAGACAATCTCACCCGCCTTGGCGTGCGCGTGCATTGGGCGGAAACCGTGGAAGAAGCGCAACAAATCATCTACGGCATCATGGAAACGCACAACGCCAAGCTGATGGTGAAAGGCAAATCCATGGTGAGTGAGGAAATTGAACTCAATCACCATTTGGAAAGCAAAGGCATGCGCGCGGTGGAAAGCGATTTGGGCGAATTTATCGTGCAAATGGCAGGCGAAAAGCCCACCCATATCGTGATGCCCGCCATTCACAAAACCAAAGAACAAGTGAGCCAGCTTTTCCACGACAACCTTGGCACAGAGCTGACTGACGATGTAGACAAACTTACCGGCTTTGCCCGCCAAGCCCTGCGCGATATTTATCGCACGGCAGACGTGGGACTCAGTGGCGTGAACTTCGCCGTAGCCGAAACGGGCACGCTGTGTTTGGTGGAAAACGAGGGCAACGGCCGCCTTTCCACCACCGTGCCGCCCGTGCACATCGCGATTACGGGCATTGAAAAAGTGGTCGCCAAGCTCACCGATGTTGTGCCGCTATACAGCCAACTGCCGCGCACCGCGATTGGGCAAAACATCACCACTTATTTCAACATGATTACCGGCCCGCGCCGCAGCGAAGAGCTGGACGGCCCGCAGGAAATGCACCTTGTGCTGCTGGACAACGGGCGCACGCAAGCCTACGGCGAAGAGCAAATGCGCCGCACCTTGCAATGCATCCGCTGCGGCGCGTGCATGAACCATTGCCCTGTTTACACCCGCGTGGGCGGCGCAGCCTACGGCACAACCTACCCCGGCCCGATTGGCGAGATTATTTCGCCGCATCTGATGGGCTTGGAAAAAACGCGCGACCTGCCTACTGCCTGCACCATGTGCGGCGCGTGCGTGGAAGTTTGCCCTGTGAAGATTCCGATTACCGAGCAAATGCAACGCCTGCGCCAAGAAGCGCAACGCTCGCCCAGCGAGCAAGTGCCCTACCCCATCAAAGGGCAAGGCGCATCGTATAGCACAGGCGAAACCATGGCTTGGCGCGTGTTTAAAGGCTCGTTTGGCAACATCAAACTTTATCGCACGCTCGGCTGGGCGGCGACCACGTTCCGCAGCCTAACGCCGCCTTGGCAAATGGGCTGGACGAGAAACCACGCGCCGATGCGCCCTGCGGCGAAAACCCTGCATCAGATGATGAAGGAAAAGAATGAGCGCAAAGTTTAAATGGCCGCGCTAACACGTTGAGGCAGCCTGAAAACGGGAAATACCGTTTTCAGGCTGCCTTATCCTTATTGTTTGCGGCAAAGATTGGCGGCGGCGTGCGCTGGCTTTTCAGGCTGCCCCATGCCCTAATGGCTACCCTGCCTTGCGAACCCCTTAACCCGTTAAACGGAGGCAGCCTGAAAACCCATCCGAACCTTTTGCAAACCTGTAAACCCATGGCGCATCCAAGGCTTGCCGGCATCTTTGCCAACCCACGAAGCCCTATTGCATGCGCCATTTGGCCACCCGCCGTCGCCGCTCCATTGGCCGATTTCAGGCTGCCGCAAAGCATCAAGGCAGCCTGAAACGCGGTTTCTCGGTTTCAGGCTGCCTTTGGGTGTCGGGATGGGCGTTATCGCGGTTTACAAAGTCGCATTCAACGCTTGGTCCAAATCGGCATAAATGTCGTCCACGTCTTCGATGCCGATGGATAGGCGCAGCAAGCCGACTTTAATCCCCAAGCCGATTTTTACATCGTGCGCCATGCCGCTGTGCGATTGCGAGTAGCAATGGTTTACCAAGCATTCCACGCCGCCGAGGCTGGATGCGAGCGTGAACAATTTGCTGTGCGCGATAAATCGGTTCACGGCTTCGCGCGTGTCGTTTTTCAGATAAACGGTTACCACGCCGCCGAAGCCGCGCATTTGGCGTTTGGCCAGCTCGTGATGCTCGTGGCTGGGCAGGGCGGGGTAGAACACTTTTTCAATGGCGGGGTGGCGGCACAGTTTTTCGGCGATGATTTGCGCGTTTTCCAAATGCTGTTTCATGCGCACGGCAAGCGTTTTGATGCCGCGCAACACCAGCCAGCAGTCCATCGGGCCTGCGATGCCGCCTGTTTCCACCATCATGTTGTGCAACGGTTTGGCGAGCTTGGCATCGTTTACCACGGCAACGCCCATCAACACATCGGAATGCCCGCAAAGGTATTTGGTAGCGGAATGGAACACGATGTCGCAGCCCAAATCCAGCGGGGTTTGGCAATAGGGCG
>CAUQDE010000180.1:0-4358 GCA_963516425.1 uncultured Kingella sp. | reverse complement strand
CTTTGGCGAAGCAAAGAAAAGGAAGTGCCCCGCTGGCACGAAGCGCATGGTTAAAACTACACCCAAAGCCAACCACCAAGCAGCAACCCTTTTTCAGGCTGCCTTATTCATGTAAATAAAAGCAGCCTGAAACGCATCCAAACACGTTTTCAGGCTGCCTCAATGGTTGGAAAACATCCCCATCATTTAAACAGCAACATCAACAGCAACACCAGCGCAATCACCCCCAGCCAAAAATTCTGCCGCTTTTGGCTGTGAATCAAATGCAGCGTTGCCTGCCGCATTTCGTCCTGTTTCTTCTCGTCCACCAACGTCGCGATTTTGCGCGGCAGGCTGGGCAAAATCTCCGCCCAATCGGGTGCTTCATCCTTCAAATTTTTCAGCAACGCGCGCACGCCAATTTGGCTGTCCATCCATTTCACCAAAAACGGTTTCGCCGTTTTCCATAAGTCCAAATCGGGGTCTAGCTGCCGCCCCAAGCCTTCAATGTTTAACAGCGTTTTTTGCAGCAACACGAGCTGCGGCTGAATTTCCACATTAAAACGGCGGCTGGTTTCAAACAGGCGCATCAACACCATGCCAAACGAAATCTGCGACAGTGGCTTGTTAAAAATCGGCTCGCACACCGTGCGCACCGCCGCTTCCAAATCTTCCGCCCGCGTATCAGGCGGCACCCAGCCGCTTTCAATGTGCGCCGTTGCCACGCGGTGATAATCGCGGTTGAAAAACGCCAAAAAGTTAATCGCCAAATACCGCTTGTCGTAATCCGTCAAGCTGCCCACGATGCCAAAGTCCAGCGCAATATACCGCCCATCCGCCGCCACCAAAATATTACCAGGGTGCATATCGGCGTGGAAAAAGCCGTGGCTAAACACCTGTGTGAAAAAAATCTCCACGCCATAACGCGCCAGTTGTTTTAAATCAATGCCTTGCGCTTTCAGGCTGCCTATTTCCGAAATCGGCGTGCCGTCCATCCATTCAATCGTGAGCACTTCGCGGCTGCAATAATCAAAAAACACCTGCGGCACAATCAATTTATCGCTGCCCGCAAACTGCCGCCCAAGCTGGCTGGCGTTTGCCGCTTCGCGCATCAAATCCAATTCGTCGTGCAAATATTTGTCAAACTCCGCCACCACTTCGCGCGGCTTCAACCGCTTGCCATCGGCAAACACGCGCTCAATCCATGCTGCGCCAAAGCGCATCAACGCCAAATCCTGCTCAATCACGCCCAGCAAATTGGGGCGCAACACCTTCACCGCCACCGCTTCGCCGCTAAACAGCCGCGCCCGATGCACCTGCGCAATGGACGCACTTGCCACAGGCTCGTCGCCAAATTCTGCATACAATTCATCAATCCGCCGCCCCAGTGATGCTTCAATTTGCTGGCGCGACAACGCTGCGGCAAACGGCGGCACTTTATCCTGCAACCTTGCCAATTCCGCCGCGTAATCAGGCGGCAGCAAATCGGGGCGGGTGGAAAGCACCTGCCCCAGCTTCACAAAAATTGGCCCTAGGCTTTCCAGAGCCAGCCGCAGCCGCACAGGCAAAGGCTCAGCGGCAAACTGCTGCGATTTAGGCAGGCGCAACGCCAGTTTTTGCAACCAACGCAGGCGAATATGCGGCGTAACCATATCGGCCAAACCATAGCGATACAGCGTTTTCAGGATAACGGCGGGGCGGGAAAACCATTTCATAGTGGGCAATCGTGAGTGAACAAGAAAACGCGATTATAAAGGTTTTGCCGCGGCGAGATGGTTTTCAGGCTGCCTATTCGTGTTATCAATAGGCAGCCTGAAATGAAACATCGGCGTATAACGCTTTTCAAGCTGCCTATCCATCCCCGAATAGGCAGCCTGAAAATCAACTTCACACTACTGGCTCAACACATCCACGCCTTTGGGCGGGGTAAACGTAAACGCGCCGCGCGATAGATTGGCGTTGGTGTTCACGCCGCCAAAGCTGATGCTGGTTTGGTTGCCGAAGCTGTCTTTCAACTCCATCGCCGCCAGCGTGTCGCCTTTAAAGCCGATGCGGATAAATTGATAGCCCGCGTTGTTTTTCTTTGGCGTGGCGAGCACATAATCCACGCCGTTGCTGCTGCCGTCTTCTTTGAGCGAATAGCTGGCATCCAGCGCGGTTTTGTTAGACAAAATGGCGGCGGGACTGTCGCCAATGGCTTGGTTTTGGTCAGACTTGGTAACTTGTTTTAATTCAACGTCATACAGCCAAATGGTTTTGCCATCGCCCACAATGGTTTGCTGATAGGGCTTGGTGTATTCCCAGCGGAACAGCCCCGGCCGCAAGATTTTGAAACTGCCCGAGCTGGTTTGCGTTTTCTTTTTGCTGCGCACGGTTTGCGTGAACGAGCCACTGATGCCGTCTGCATCGTCGTTAAACTTTTTCAGCGCATCAATCGCGCCCGCTTGGGCTTGGGCGGCAAACGCGGTGAACAAGGCAGCGGCAAATAGGGTTTTCCAAGTTTTCATCGTTTTAATCCTTATGGTTGCGTTACAATATAAGAACCTGTATTCACCTTTTACGCTATCTCATGAATACAGGTTCTAACGAGCAGCGCGGATATTAGTTACTTTCAGGCAGCCTGAAAAGCCTGCCGCGCTGTGTAAAGCGCATTATCCGCGATAAATCATTCAATCCAAACAACAAAATTCATTCTGGTTTACCCAATTTTAAATCATGACTCATTTTTATACTCAACTGGAACACGCTCTGCGCGAAACCGACCCCACGCGCAAATGCGAACAAACGCTGGCGTTGTATCAACAATATCAAGCAGGCAGCCTGAAAATTGTAAACGACCGCCCCGCGCTGGACATTCAAATCGCCGGCCGCCCCGCCCGTCCCGAGCTGGTGCCTGCCACGGCGGTGGACAAGCGCAAAACCAGCACCGCCGAAGGCTACGCGGCGATGTTGCACGCGATTGCCCACATTGAATTTAACGCGATTAACCTTGCGCTGGATGCAGCGTATCGCTTTCGCACGCTGCCCGCGCCGTTTGCGGAAAACTGGCTGCAAGTCGCCAAAGAGGAATGCGAGCATTTTGCGCTGATGCGCGCGCGGCTGAACGCGCATGGCTACGATTACGGCGACTTCACCGCGCACGCGCATTTGTGGGACATGGCATACAAAACGGCTTACGACCCTTTGCTGCGGATGGCACTCGTGCCGCGCGTGTTGGAGGCGCGTGGGCTGGACGTTACCCCCGCCATTCGCGCCAAAGTGGCGCAGCGCGGCGATGCGGAAACTTGCGCCGTGCTGGATATTATTTACCGCGATGAAGTGGGGCACGTGCGCTTTGGCAACCATTGGTATCAGTATCTTTGCCGCGAGCGCAATCTTGACCCGCAAGAGCTGTTCCGCCGCCTGCTGCGCCGCTACGATATGTTTATTTTTCGCGGGCATGTGAACTTAGAAGCGCGCGAGCAGGCGGGGTTTAGCGCGTTTGAATTGGCGATGCTGGAACATTTTGAGGCGAGTTTGAAGGCATAAGCAGCCAGTCCATTCCCTGTTCCAACCACACCGAACACATTTTCAGGCTGCCTTTGCTTATGCCTGAAAGCCCAAAGTGGCAACGAAGTCAAACCGCGTTTACAAGCATTCATAAAACCCAAACCTTTTCATCCATCCCACAAGGCAGCCTGAAAATGCCCCAACCCTTCTACATCGCCGCAGGCGCAATCATCGGCGCGCTTATCCGCTGGCAGCTTGCCGCATGGTTTAACCCCAGCTGGGCAGCATTGCCGCTAGGCACGCTGTTGGCAAACCTGCTGGGCTGCTTTGCCATTGGTGCAACACTCGCGCTCAATCTGTCCACCAACATCAAACTGTTCCTGATTACTGGCTTGCTCGGCAGCTTAACCACGTTTTCCACCTTTGCCGCCGAATTGGTGCAACTGAGCCAACGCCAGCAATGGCAAAATATGTTTACCGCGCTGCTGCTGCATTTGGGCGGCGGCGTGGGCGCGGTGGTATTGGGCGCGTGGTTGGTGGGCAAGATGGCGCGATGATGGCAACAAAGGCAGCCTGAAAACGGAAAAACACGTTTTCAGGCTGCCTTTTATCACTGGGCAAACTCAATCGCTCATCACATCGCGCCGTAATTCGCCCCGCCGCCGCCCTCGGGGCAAGTCCATTCAATGTTTTGCGTGGGGTCTTTAATGTCGCAGGTTTTGCAGTGCACGCAGTTTGCCGCGTTAATCTGCAACCGCGCCGCGCCGTTTTCCTGCACGATTTCATACACACCAGCGGGGCAATAGCGCGTTTCGGGCGAGGCGTATTCCTCCCAGTTCACATCCAGCATCAAGCGCGGATGGCGCAGGCGCAGATGCACGGGCTGGTTT
>CAUQDE010000179.1:0-4375 GCA_963516425.1 uncultured Kingella sp. | reverse complement strand
TTGTGAACGCGCCAGAAGTTGCCATTTTGGGCGTGTGCAAATCGCAAATCAAACCTGTTTGGAACGGCAAAGAATTTGCGCCACGCTTGATGTGCCCATTGAGCTTGTCGTTTGACCACCGTGTGATTGATGGCGCGGCAGGTATGCGCTTTACCGTGTTCTTGGCAAACTTGTTGAAAGATTTCCGCCGCGTGGTGTTGTAATCTTTTAATGTGAATAGATGGATAACAGCCGGTTGTTTTTGCAGCCGGCTGTTTTTTGTTTTCAGGCTGCCTTATAGTGAGGCAGCCTGAAATTTAGGTGCAGCCTATCAACTCAATATGCTATTCGGCAGCCAGCCGTTGCTGCGCCATATTGTTTTCAGGCTGCCTAAAAAGTAAAATCGTTGTTTTTAATAGGATTAGGATTGGCTATGGAACACAAAATTGCGGCGGAGCGGGTGAATCGTTTGTTTACGCATTGTTTGGAGCAGTTGGAACAGCACGCCGCGACCACTTCGCCGCGTTTGTCGGACGCGCAAAATGCGTTGCTGGCGTATTTGCGCTTGGACAAGATTGCGGAGGACGAGGGTTTTGCGATGCTAATCGCGCTGGGCTATGGCGAGGAGTTGTTGTGCGACCAGTTCGCGGAACAGCTTGCGACATGGGGCGTGCCTGTGTTGCCCGATATTGTGTTGCAGGCGCGGGGCTTGTATCGTGAGCTGGGCGCGGCGATTGGGCAGCATGGCGATGCGGCAACGGTGCGCGAGTCGTTTCCGCAGTTTGCGACGTTGGACGAATGGTATTTTATGGAGTGCGAGGAGATTTTTCCGAAGGTTTATAACTATGTGCGCGGGCATTTTGATGAGTTTGTGGGGCTGTTGGATTTTCAGGCTGCCTGATGGGCTAAATGGGTTGGGCAATAAGCGAGCTTTGTGGCTCGCTTTTTAGCGATTTGGAGAAATATTATTGCGCGTTTTTTGTAAAGAAAAATATTTTTGCCCACAGCTTGACAGTTAATTTTTTATTTTATCTTTTTGATTATTATTGATTTTTGTTGATTTGCTTATTTTTTCAGCAATCTTAACAGAAGCCATGATTTCACAAGGTTTTTTGTTTTTTGCCTGCGATGAGCGGGGGATTTATGCACAGGTTTTGTGGATAAGATTTGGGGACGGGTTGTCATGCGGGCGGATGTTGCCAAATATTTAGCTTTGTGCTGGATGCGTTTTCAGGCTGCCTATTGCTTATCCCATTAGGCAGCCTGAAAACGCTATCTTATTTATTTTGCTAATAATTTTTCCAATGGCTTGGGCATGCCGTATTGGGCGAATGCTTGGGGGCTTACCCATTCGCCTGTGGCGACTTTAACTTTGTTGCAGCCTTCAGCTTTCAGGCTGCCTAAATCGGCGACGATGCGATAGGGGATGATTTCTAGCTGGCGGTGAGTAAGGCGGTGTTGGATGGCAGGCAGTTCGGTAGCGTGGTGGAATGGGATGTGGTGCTGCGCGGCGAAGCGTTGCAGGTCGGCTAGGCTGTCGAATGTGGGGGCGCACCACAAGCCTGCCCAGATGCCGCGCTGCGGGCGTTTGTGCAGCCAGACGGCATGGTTTCGCTCAATGATGAGCCAATAGAGCGTTTGCTGTTGGACGGCGGCGGGGGATTTTTTGCGCGGCAGTTCGGCGATGCGGTTTTGGGCGTGGGCTTGGCAGAGGCTTTGCATGGGGCATTCGTGGCAACGGGGTTTGCTGCGGGTGCACAGGGTTGCGCCCAAATCCATCAGCCCTTGGGTGTAGACGGGCATATCGCCGGGTTGGCTGGGCAGCAGGCTTTCGGCAAGCGCCCACAGTTGGCGTTCAAAGGCTTTGTTGGCGGGGTCGCCGTCTTGGGCGAAGACGCGGCAGAGCACGCGCTTCACGTTGCCGTCTAATATGGCTTCGCGCTGGTGGTAGGCAAAGGCGGCGATGGCGGCGGCGGTGCTGCGCCCTACGCCTTTTAGGGTTTCTAATTCGGCGCGTGTTGATGGGAATGCACCGCCGTGTTGTTGCACGATTTGCTGCGCGGCGGCGTGTAGATTGCGGGCGCGGCTGTAATAGCCCAGTCCCGCCCACAGGCTTAACACTTGGTCTTGGCTGGCGGCGGCAAGGGCTTGCACGGTGGGAAACGCGGCGAGAAAGCGCGGGTAGTAATCCAGCACGGTCGCCACTTGGGTTTGTTGCAGCATGATTTCGGAGAGCCAGACGCGGTAGGGGTCGCGCGTTTGCCACGGCAGGCTGTTGCGCCCGTGTTGGCGTTGCCATCGGATAAGGCGGGTGGAGAATGTGGGCATAGATGTTTTCAGGCTGAAACCTTTGCAAAACCTGTAACCGATGGAGCGTCGGCGGCTCGCCGACATTTTGGAAAATCAGTAATACTATGTTTAATAAGCAATTTGGCGACGAGCCGTCGCCGCTCCATTTTAGGTTTCAGGCTATTGTTGGGGGTTTTGCAAAGGTTTCAGGCTGCCTATGTGCAGCAAATAAACGTGTTAAACAAAACCGCGCTAACCAAAAATAATCGCGCCGCACACTTTCAGGCTGCCTATCAATCGTCTTGAAAGGCAGCCTGAAAAACAGCGGGCGTTGGCGGTGTGGCTTACTCTGCTTCTTCAATCCAAGCCTGTTGCACCGCTTCTAGAATTTTTTCGCCGCAGCGCTTGGGGTCATCGTCAAAATCGGGCAGGGCAAGAATCAAATCGCGCAGTTGGGTGAAGCGCACGGTGGCGGGGTTGATGCTATCGCCGTGGGTGTCGTAAAGCTCTTCGGCGATGCGTTGGATGTCGGTCCATTTCATGATGTGTGTCCTTGTAAACGAGTGTTAAGAGCGCAAATTATAAGCATTGAAAGGCAGCCTGAAAAGGCGCAAAATAGCGGCTTCTGTTTTTGTAAAAGAATGCAAACATGAATAACGCCAAAAAACTTCATCCGCAAACGCTGGCGATTCGCGGCAGCAAAACGCAAACCCAGTTTAAAGAACATCATCAAGCCCTGTTTTTAACCAGCAGTTTTATGTTTGACAGCGCGGAGCAATGCGCCGATGTGTTTGCCAAACGCCAAGCGGGCTACACCTATTCGCGCACCAACAATCCCACGGTTACCGCGTTTCAACAGCGCGTGGCATTGATGGAAGGCGCTGAAGCGGGCATTGCCACGGCAACGGGCATGAGCGCGATTCAGGCTGCCTTGCTCACTTTTCTCAGCGCTGGCGATCATTTAATCAGCAGCCGCAGCCTGTTTGGCACAACAGCGGGGCTAATCGGCATGCTGTCGCGCTTTGGTATTGAAGTGACGCTGGTTTCGCAAACCGATGCAAACGAATGGCGCAAGGCAATTCGCCCGAACACCAAAATGTTTTTCTTGGAAACGCCGTCCAACCCTTTAGGCGAAGTGGCGGATATTGAAGCTTTGGCGCAAATCGCGCATGAAATCAATGCGCTGCTGGTGGTGGATAACTGCTTTTGTTCGCCTGCGGTGCAACAGCCGTTGCGCTTGGGCGCGGATTTGAGCGTGCAATCGGGTACCAAATCTATTGACGGGCAAGGGCGCGTGTTGGGTGGCATTGTGTGCGGCAAGCAAGATTTGATTACGCAAGTGGGAATGTATGTGAACACCATGGGGTTGAGCATTTCGCCGTTTAACGCATGGATGCTGCTCAGCGGCATGGAAACGCTGATACTGCGCACCGAAGCGGCGGCGGCTTCCGCGCTGAAAATCGCGCAATGGCTGCAACAGCAACCGCAGGTGGGCAAGGTGTATTACTCGGGACTGCCTGAAAACCCGCAAGCGGCGTTGGTGAAAAAACAGCAAAGCACGGGCGGCACGGTGTTGGCGTTTGAAGTAAAAGGCGACACGGCAGCGGCTTGGAAAGTGGTTGATCATGTGAACATTTTTTCCAAAACGGCAAACTTTGGCGATGTGCGCTCCACCATCGCGCATCCGTGGACAACCACGCACGGCAGAATGTCGCCCGAGGACAAGCTGGCAGCGGGGATAACCGAAGGCTTGCTGCGCTTGTCTATCGGTTTGGAATACGCGGATGATTTGATTGATGATTTACAACAGGCGTTGGCGGCATAGCGATGCTGAGGCAGCCTGAGACGCATTGCAAACACGTTTTCAGGCTGCCTCATAATAGTGCGTATGCACCAAAGCGTAAAAACATTCAACACACACAAAGGAACAATCATGTCAGAAGAACAATTCGCCCTATGGGGCATGCGGCTGGGCATCGGCGGTTTGGTGATTATGCTCGGCTTTATCGTATGGCAGCTGGGCAAAGAATCCAAAGCGGGCAAATGGGGGATGTTTATCCTGTTTTTCGTGCTCGGCTTGGGTGTGATGGGCTTTTTGTTTAAAAAC
>CAUQDE010000178.1:0-4381 GCA_963516425.1 uncultured Kingella sp. | reverse complement strand
TGCGTGATGCGTTGCGCGGCTTCCAGCGCGGCTTCGCCGTGAATCAAGCGCGTCATTTCTTCGGCGAGGATGCGTTGTGCTTCGGGTTTGGCGCTGCTGGCTTTATCCGCCGCTTCAATCGCGTCAATTTGTTCTAGGGTTAAGAAAGTAAAATATTTCAAGAATTTATACACATCGGCATCGGCAACTTTGAGCCAGAATTGGTAAAACTGATAGGGCGAAGTTTTTTGGGCGTTGAGCCACACCGCGCCGCCTTCGGTTTTGCCGAATTTGGTGCCATCGGCTTTGGTAACCAGCGGCAGCGTCATGCCGTGCACGGTTTTGTGGTTGAGGCGGCGGGTGGTTTCCGTGCCCCATGTGATGTTGCCCCATTGGTCGGAGCCGCCGATTTCCAGTTGCACGTTGTGGCGCAGGTTGAGCTGGGCAAAGTCGTAGCCTTGCAGCAACGCGTAGGAAAATTCGGTGAACGAGATGCCTTGGTCTTCGCGCTCGATGCGCTGTTTCACCGATTCTTTCGCCAGCATGGCGTTCACGGAAAAGTGCTTGCCGATGTCGCGCAGGAAATCCAAGCAGTTCATGCTGCCGAACCAGTTGGCGTTGTTTTCCATGATGGCGGGGTTTGCGCCGTCAAATTTCAAAAACGGCGTGAGCTGGTTTTTGATGCTTTCCACCCAGCTTGCCACGGTTTCGGGCGTGTTCAGGCTGCGTTCTACGGCTTTGAAGCTGGGGTCGCCAATCATGCCGGTTGCGCCGCCCACTAAGGCCACGGGCGTGTGCCCCGCGTTTTGGAAACGGCGCAGCACCAGCACGGGCAGCAGATGCCCGATGTGCAGGCTGTCGGCGGTGGGGTCGAAACCGCAATAGAGCGCGATTTTTTCGTTGTCCAACAGCTTGGAGAGTTCGTTGATGTCGGTGGTTTGGGCAATCAGCCCGCGGGCTTGGAGGTCTTGCAATAAGGGGTTCATAAGTTTCCGATTTCCAATAAAAGGCAGCCTGAAAACGGTTCAGGCTGCGGTTGAATGACGGGGCGGATTTTAAAGCATTTTCAGGCTGCCTGAAAGCTGGCGCGCGCGGTTCGGTTGGCAAAACGGGCGGGCAAAGGCAAGGCTATGCGCCCGTGGCATCATGTTCTTCGCGCCCGGCATCGGCAGCCTGAAAAGTCTCAAACCAGCCTGCCACCACTTCGTTGACTTCGTCCGTGCCTTGTTTTTTCAAGCTAGAAAATAGTTGCACCGAAACGCTTTGCCGTTCGGCAAACGGCTTCAAGGCTTTTTGCACGGCGGCAAGGGTTTTGATTTGCTCGTTTTTGGATAATTTGTCGGCTTTGGAAAGCAGGATGTGCACGGGGCGGCCCGTGAGCGCGAAAAAGTCCAGCATTTGGATGTCCAGCGGCTTCATCGGATGGCGCACGTCCATAATCAACACCAAGCCGATTAACTGTTTGCGCGTTTGCAAATAATCGCCCAGCAGCTTCACCCAATGTGCGCGGACGGCTTCGGGCACTTGCGCGTAGCCGTAGCCGGGCAAATCCACCATAAAGTTGCCGTTTGCCAGCTCAAAAAAATTGATGTGCTGCGTGCGCCCCGGGGTTTTGGACACATACGCCAAGCGCACATGGCTGCATAATGTGTTGATTGCGCTGGATTTGCCCGCATTGCTGCGTCCCACGAAGGCGATTTCGGCGGGCGTGTCGGGCAGGTCTTTTAAGTGGTTTACGGTGGTGAAAAATTGGGCGTTTTGGAATAGATTGTTCATGGCTGTAAAGATTTGTGAATTTGGTATAGAATACCACGTTTGAAAGATTCTCGGTTTTGAACCGCTACACAATATAAAAAATTCAGGAGCACTTTTCATGAAACGTTTAACTCTGTTGGCAATTTTTGCTGCTTGCGGCTTGGCTTCGGCAGCGCCTGATTTAAGCAAAGGCAAGCAGGCGGCTATGGTTTGTTCAGGCTGCCACATGGTGGATGGCAACAGCACCATCGCCATGTATCCCAAAATCGCGGGGCAGCATTCGGATTACATTTTCAAACAAATGCTGGACATCAAAAAAGGCGAGCGCAAAACGGGCAATTCTGCGGTGATGGCGCCCATCGTGCAAAACATGAGCGAAGCCGATATGCACAACATCGCCGCTTATTTCGCCACGCAGCAGGCCAAAGCGGGCGAAGCCAACCCCAAAGCTAACCCCGAGTTAGGCAAAACCATTTTCCGTTCGGGCCTGCCCAGCAAGAGCATCCCGGCGTGCATGTCGTGCCACGGGCCTGCGGGCGCGGGCTATCCTGCAGGCGGCACAACGTTTTCAGGTTTTCCGCGCGTAGGCGGGCAGCATGAGGGCTATGTCGCCGACCAACTGCATCTGTATGCCAAAGGCGAGCGCAAATCGCCCAACAGCATCATGGAAGACATCGCTTCGCGCATGAGCGAAGACGACATCCGCGCGGTGAGCACTTATATCCAAGGCTTGAAATAATCGTTTTATGCTTTTCAGGCTGCCTAATGGTAAACAGCGTTAGGCAGCCTGAAATGTATTTTGCATTGCTTTTTTAGGCTGCCTATAATCGCTGCCTGAGCCGTCTTAACCTTTTTTAAACATTCTTGCCATGTCTTTATCGTCTCCGCCCAAAATCCCTTTTATCCGCCGCCCGTGGTTTGCTTTTTTCAGCTCCATGCGTTTTGCGGTGGCGTTGTTGTCGGTGCTGGCGATTGCTTCGGTGGTTGGCACGGTGTTGCAGCAAAATCAGCCCAAGCAAAATTATGTGGTCAAATTTGGCGCGTTTTGGACGGAAATCTTTGAATTTTTGGGCTTGTTTGACGTGTATGCCTCGGCGTGGTTCACGCTGATTATGCTGTTTTTGGTGTTGAGCACGGGCTTGTGTATGTGGCGCAATGTACCGCCGTTTTTGCGCGAGATGCGCTCGTTTCGCACGCAAACCACCGCCAAATCGCTCGCGCACATGAAACACACCGCGCTGTTGCCCAGCAGTTTAGGCAGCCTGAAAACGGAAATCGCGGCAAAATATTGGCAGGTAAACGGCTTTCAAACGCGCATCACGCCGCGCGAAGATGGCAGCGTGTTGCTATCGGCAAAAAAAGGCGCGATGAACAAATGGGGCTATATTTTTGCCCACGCGGCGATTATCGTGATTTGCTTGGGCGGCTTGGTGGACAGCAATTTGCTGCTGAAAATCGGCATGCTCACGGGCAAGATTGTGCCCGATACCAGCAGCCAATACGCGCGTGATTTTCAGGCTGCATCGCGCCTTTCGCCGAGCAATTTGTCGTTTCGCGCCAATGCGGAAGTGGTGGAAGGGCAAACGATTGAATCGGCGTTTATCAATGCCGATAAGGGCTTGCTGCTGCAAGAGTTGCCGTTTACGCTGGAATTGAAAAAGTTTCACATTGATTTTTACAACACGGGGATGCCCAAGGATTTTGCCAGCGATATTGTGGTAACCGATAAGGCAAGCGGCAAACAGGTGGCGCAGACCATCCGCGTGAACCATCCGCTCACCATTAACGGCATCACGATTTACCAATCCACCTATGGTGATGGCGGCTCGGATGTGCGTTTCCAAAGCTGGGATTTGCGCGGCACCCATGCGCCTGTTGCGCTGGATGTGGTGTCGCAACGCGCGTTTCCACTAGATTTGGGCAAGGAAAAATATCAGTTTGAGCTGGGCGAATTGCGCGTGTTTAACGTGGAAAACACTGCGGCGGGCGAAACTGCCCAGCACGATGTGCGCAGCGTGGCGCAGCCTAAGCAGTTTCAAAATGTCGGACCAACGATTATGTTCAAGCTGCGCGATGCGGCGGGGCAGGCGCATGAATATGTGAACTATATGCTGCCGTTAGAACGCGAGGGGGCGAAGTTTTTTGCCATGGGCGAGCGCAGCGACATCAACGCGCCGTATCGCTGGCTGATGCTGCCCGCCGATGGGCAAAACAAGTTGGATAGCTTTATGGCGTTGCGCGCCACGCTGATGCAGCCTGAAAAGCGCGACCAAATCGTGCAAACCGCGATTGCCAATGTAAACGAAAATATGCGCGCCGATTTTAAGCTGGCGGTGGAGAACCTGCTGCGCCAGTTTGCCGAGGGCGGCTATGTGGCGATTAACGAGCATATTCAGCAAAATGTACCCGCCGAAGCGCAGCAAAAAACAGGCGAAATCATGTATCAGATTTTGTATAGCAGCATGGATGTGGCGCTCACGCAGGCGTTAAACGATTTCAGGCTGCCGCCGATGGCTGCGGGCGAGGCGCGCAATCGCTTTATTTTAAACAGCATGGATGGCTACACCGCGCTCACGCGCTTCCAATCGCCCGTGCTGCTGCAAATGGACACGTTTAAGCAGGTGAATATGTCGGGCTTGCAGATGAC
>CAUQDE010000177.1:0-4432 GCA_963516425.1 uncultured Kingella sp. | reverse complement strand
GGCAGCCAAGGCTAGATAATGGCTGATGACCATACGGATTTTGCGGTAGAACAGGATGGCAGAGTTAGGCTGAATACCCAAAATATCGGCAGCGGAACGGGCGGTAACTTCGAGTACAAAAAATTGGAGCAGTTTCTTTTGAATACTCTTTTTTAGTTTACAAAGGGGTATCTTCATTTTTGCAGTCTAACATGACTGCTTATCTAGTACAGCCCCTTATAAAACTTAACAAATAATGCAAGTTCATAGCTTGTGTTCCAACTTTATCTATGCGCCTCAAAAACGACCGCCTAGCCTACGAAATTCTTTCCGCCGTCTCCGAAATCCCCTTTGGCAAAGTCGCCACCTACAGTCAAATCGCCCGCCTGATCGGCAGGGATAAAAACGCCCGCTTGGTCGGCAGCGTGCTGCGCCATGCGGCGGACTACGGCGATTACCCCTGCCACCGCGTGGTCAATGCGTCAGGGCGTTTGGTGCCGGGTTGGGCGGCGCAGGCGGATTTGCTGCGTGATGAGGGTGTGGTGTTGAAAGACGAGAGCCATGTTTGTTTGAAGACGTATCAGTGGGATTGCTAGTTCTCGCCAGTATCAGCCAAAGGCAGCCTGGAAACCCAAAACACCGTTTTCAGGCTGCCTTTCCCTTATAATCCCGCTTCCCAAAACCACCACGCCGAGCCCTACCATGCCCGAACTTCCTGAAGTGGAAACCACTTTGCGCGGCATTGCGCCGCACATCATCAATCAAACCGTTTCCATCGTAACCATCCGCCAGCCCAAACTGCGCTGGCAAATCCCGCCCGCGCTGCCCGAAACCCTGCGCGGGCTGGTCGTGCGCGAATGCCGCCGCCGCGCCAAATACCTGCTGATCCGTTTTGATACGGGCGTGCTGCTGATTCATTTGGGCATGTCGGGCAGCCTGCGGATTTGGCAGGGCAACGCGCCCGCAGCGGGCAAGCACGACCATGTGGACATCGCGTTTGCCAACGGCACGCTGCTGCGCTACCACGACCCGCGCCGCTTTGGCGCAATTTTATGGCTGGCAGGCGCGGCGGAGCATCATAACCTGTTGAAAGATTTGGGCGTAGAGCCGTTAAGTGACGATTTTACGGCGGACTACCTGTTCCAAGCCTTGCAAAAGCGCAGCAGCCCCATCAAAACTGCGCTGATGGACAACAAAATCGTCGTCGGCGTGGGCAACATCTATGCCAACGAAAGCCTGTTTCAGGCTGCCATTACGCCGCAACGCGCCGCCAAATCGTTAAGCCAAGCCGAATGCGCCGCATTAACTGCCGCCGTCAAACAAATCCTGCACCGCGCGATTGAAACAGGCGGCAGCACCCTGCGCGATTTTGTGAACAGCGAGGGCAAAAGCGGCTATTTCCAGCAGGAATACAAAGTGTACGGCAGAACCGCCCAGCCCTGCGCCCGCTGCGGCACGCCGATTGCCAAAACCGTTATCGGCCAGCGCGGCACGTTTTACTGCCCGAACTGCCAGCAATAAAGCTGGTTTGCCGTTTTCAGGCTGCCTCATCATGTAGAGGCAGCCTGAAATCTTGTTTAACCACGCGAAAATTTTTCCATCCGACCCCTTGAATTCCCCAAACCCCGCCATTATGTAGGGAAGCGTTGTGGCGCGTGCCACCTTTGTTTTTAACCCCATAATCAGGAGATAACACATGAAAATCCGTCCTTTACACGACCGCGTAGTCATCAAACGCTTGGAAGCGGAAGAGAAAACCGCATCGGGCATTATTCTTGCACCCTCTGCGGCTGAAAAACCCGATATGGGCGAAGTGGTTGCCGTGGGCGAAGGCAAAATCGGCAAAGACGGCAACCGCCGCGCTTTGGACGTTAAAGTGGGCGACAAAGTGATTTTCGGCAAATACAGCGGTCAAACGGTGAAAGCCGACGGCGTGGAATTGCTGGTGATGCGCGAAGAAGACATCTTCGGCATCGTGGAATAATTCAGGCAGCCTGAAAACACATTTTTCATTGTAAAACATCTATTTAAGGAATATTAAAATGGCAGTAAAAGAAGTTCAATTCGGCACAGAAGTGCGTCAAAAAATGGTAAACGGCGTGAACGTGTTGGCAAATGCCGTGCGCGTTACCTTGGGCCCCAAAGGTCGCAATGTGGTGCTTGACCGTTCATTCGGTGGTCCACACATCACCAAAGACGGCGTTTCCGTAGCCAAAGAAATTGAATTGAAAGACAAATTTGAAAACATGGGCGCGCAAATGGTGAAAGAAGTGGCGTCCAAAACCAACGACGTGGCAGGCGACGGCACCACCACCGCCACCGTGTTGGCGCAATCCATCGTTGCCGAGGGCATGAAATACGTTACCGCAGGCATGAACCCCACCGATTTGAAACGCGGCATTGACAAAGCGGTTGCGGCGCTGGTGGGCGAGTTGGCAAACATTGCCAAACCTTGCGAAACCTATGAGCAAATCGCGCAAGTGGGCTCTATTTCGGCCAACTCTGATGAGCAAGTGGGCAAAATCATCGCCGATGCGATGCAAGAAGTGGGCAAAGAAGGCGTGATTACCGTGGAAGACGGCAAATCGTTGGAAAACGAGTTGGAAGTGGTAAAAGGCATGCAGTTTGACCGCGGTTATTTGTCGCCTTATTTTGTGAACGACTTGGAAAAACAAATCGCAGGCTTGGACAATCCTTTTGTGCTGTTGTTTGACAAAAAAATCAGCAATATCCGCGACTTGCTGCCTGTGTTGGAACAAGTGGCAAAAACCAGCCGCCCCTTGTTGATTATCGCCGAAGACGTTGAAGGTGAAGCGTTGGCAACCTTGGTGGTGAACAGCATTCGCGGTATTTTGAAAACCGTTGCGGTGAAAGCTCCCGGTTTTGGCGACCGCCGCAAAGCCATGTTGCAAGACATCGCGATTTTGACCGGCGGCACTGTTATCGCCGAAGAAATCGGTTTGACTTTGGAACAAGCCACTTTGGAACACTTGGGCCAAGCCAAACGCATTGAAATCAGCAAAGAAAACACCACCATCATCGACGGCTACGGCGAAAAAGCGGCGGTTGATGCGCGCGTGAGTGAAATCCGTAAACAAATTGAAACCGCAACCAGCGATTACGACAAAGAAAAATTGCAAGAGCGCGTGGCCAAATTGGCCGGCGGCGTGGCGGTGATTAAAGTCGGCGCGGCAACCGAAGTGGAAATGAAAGAGAAAAAAGACCGCGTGGACGACGCTTTGCACGCCACCCGCGCTGCGGTGGAAGAAGGCGTGGTGGCCGGCGGCGGCGTGGCGCTGTTGCGCGCGCGCTCTGCCGTGAAAGCGGTTGAAACAACCAATGCCGACCAAGAAGCGGGCGTGAAAATCGTGTTACGCGCGATTGAATCTCCGCTGCGCCAAATCGTTGCCAACGCAGGCGGCGAGCCTAGCGTGGTGGTGAACAAAGTGTTGGAAGGCGAGGGCAACTTCGGCTTCAACGCGGGCAACGACACCTATGGCGACATGATTGCCATGGGCGTGCTGGACCCTGCCAAAGTAACGCGCTCTGCCTTGCAACACGCTGCATCCATTGCTGGCTTGATGCTGACAACCGAGTGCATGATTGCCGACATCCCGGAAGATAAACCCGCTGCAATGCCTGATATGGGCGGCATGGGTGGTATGGGCGGCATGGGTGGTTTCTAAACCCGCCGTTAGTGAGCAGCACCACGCGCTTTGTTGAATAAACAAGCGTAAAAGGCAGCCTGAAAACCGGGAAACTGGTTTTCAGGCTGCCTTTTTGCGCGGGCGGGTTTGGCTTTCCCGCCGTTGGGCTATTCACAACGCATAAATGCAAACAAAGGCAGCCTGAAAACGCATCATCCCGTTTTCAGGCTGCCTATTCATGCGAACATCAAACCACAATGTTCACCAAGCGTTTGGGCACGACAATCACTTTCTTCGGCGTTTTGCCTTCCATAAACTTGATTGCGCCTGCGCTGGCCAAGGCGACGGCTTGGATGTCGTCTTCCGAAGCATCGGCGGCAACGAGAATTTTGTCGCGCAGTTTGCCGTTTACTTGCACCATCAGCTCTATCTCGGTTTGCACCAACGCGGCTTGGTCGGCTTGCGGCCATGCTTGTTGCCACAGCGCGCTGCCAGCGTTGAGTTCTACCCACAGCGTTTCGCAGATGTGCGGCACGATGGGCGAGAGCAGGATAATGGTGGCTTCCAGCACTTCGCGAGCGACGGCTTTGCCTGCATCGCTGGCGGTGTCGGTTTTGTCGTATTGGTTGAGCAGCTCCATCACGGCGGCGATGGCGGTGTTGAACTGCTGGCGGCGGTCGTAATCATCGGTTACTTTGGCGATGGTGCTGTGCAGCTTGAAGCGCAGGTCTTTCAGGCTGCCTGAAAGCGTTTCCTGGCTACCTGAAAACTTGCTCGCGCCGCTGCCGCCGTTTTGCACGAATTCG
>CAUQDE010000176.1:0-4452 GCA_963516425.1 uncultured Kingella sp. | reverse complement strand
CACGCCCACGGCGCAAACTGCGGACACACCGCCATCCAACATGGCGACCATGTGGATTATCTACACGATGGGCATCTGCACCACGCCCACGCCGAGCATTATGATGAACACCGCTTGGAAGTAAACGATGCCAACCCAGACGGCTGCCACCCCGTGCACACTTGCGGCGAACACCGCCACGGCGCAGGCTGCGGACACGAAGCCGTGCCACACGGCGACCACGTGGATTATTTAGTAAACGGTCGTTTGCATCATCAACACGGCGACCATTGCGATGACCACGGCCCTGTGCAAATCGTCAAATAATCGTGAAATAATCGCGCAATAAAAAACACGCTCGCAAAGCTCTGCGGGCGTGTTTTGCATTTTCAGGCTGCCTGAAAATTAGCGAGGCGCGCAATCTTTAAACAAGATTTCATCGTTGGGCGAAGTGATGGTGGCGATGTTGGCTTTGCGTGCGTTTTTGCTGGTAAGCATTTCCATGCTGATGCCGTAGCCGCGACCGCCGAAAATGGTGTCCACGTTGTCCGATTTGTTCAAATCGTATTGCATCACGCGGGTTGCGCCATTCAATTTAGCGGCGGCAGTAACAGGAATGCCTGCGCCGTTAAAGTTGTATTTCACGGCAACGCGACCTTGTTGGCAAGTGTAGTTTACGGTGCGTGTGCTGGTGATTTCTTTCGCGTTAATCGGACCGCGTGGGGCGGCGATGGCGCTGCCTGCGATAACGGTTAAAGCCAAAATGCTCAAAGTTTTTGCGATGTTCATGTTTTTATCCTTTGCGGAAAATGAAGTGAATTGCTGCAAGGATTTGCAACGAGCGGCATCATAAATTTATCTTTTGCGTTTGTCTAGCGGGGCGATTGGGCGTTTTCATATTTTTTCACATGGCAAACGGCGGAACGGAGCGGGGCGGGTTTAGCCGTTTGGTTGGAGCGAATAGGCAGCCTGAAAAGCCATTTTGACGCCCTAGCGAAACGACTAGCCCGCTTTAAAAATCCAACCGATGCCATCCAATATAAAGCAAGAGCACGGCTTGCAAGCAAGCCGTAGGGGCGCGCGCAACCATTTCAGGCTGCCTAATATTGCGCCTGCGTTTAGGCAGCCTGAAATCTTTGCAAAACCTAAAACAAAACAAGAACGGGTCAATTTTCCGTCATTTCCGCGCAGGCGGGAATCTTGGTTAAATTTATGCAATGGATTGTTTCTTCAAGCGTTTATGTAATGTCTGACAAGATTCCCGCCTGCGCGGGAATGACGGCATTTGTTATTTTTCAGGCTGCTGTTAAGGTTTTGCAAAGATTGCAGCCTAAAATTCATCCCATTAGGCAGCCTGAAAAGTTAGTTCGCCTGCGATGCGCTGCGTTGATGTTTTTCCCACTTGGCGCGGTGTTCGGGGGCGTAGGCAAGGTTAAGAATAATCAGGCTTGGCATTTTGCTGTTTTCATTGACGCTAGCAGGCACGGCAAATGCCAGCAAAGTGCCTTTTTTGAATTGTTGTGCGCCTGCTTGTTGCATGAATTGTTTACGGCTTGCGGGGGTTTCGCTGGCGGCGGTTTGTAAAATGGCAAATTCATCGGCGGTTAAATCGGGGTAGGGGGCAAAGCCTGCGGTTTTCAGGCTGCCTAATAGCGCGTCAAAATTGTTGTCGGTTTGCAAAAAGGCAATGGATTGCAGCACTTTGCTGTCGTTATCAAACATAAACATTTGCTGTGGCACGTTGCCTTTGATGTCGCGCATATAGATGGCGATGTCGCCCGATTCAACTGAAATGCTGCGGTTGCCATAGGTTAAATAGCCGCTGTCGCTTTGCAGGACATCGGGATAAAGTTTTTTCAACTGTTCAACTGTGGTGCTGCCGATTTGCACTTGTTGCAACACATCGCTTTGGCTGGCGACAACGGCTGGGGCAGAATCGGTGTTGTTGCCCATGCGAACATCGCAGGCGGTGAGCGTGAGCGCGAGCATGATGGGGGCAATCAGATTGAGTTTCATGGGCACTCCTTGGTTGGTAGGATGGAAGCGAAGTTGAGGCAGCCTGAAAACGGTGATTAAGGGCGTAAGGCAGCCTGAAACGGTGGCACAGCCGCGCCGCAGCGTTGCAATAGGGCGATGGTTTCAAACACGGGCAAGCCCATCACGCCTGTAAAGCTGCCTGCCAAATGTTGCACAAACACGCCGCCAATGCCTTGGATGCCGTATGCGCCTGCTTTGTCTAGTGGCTCGCCTGTGGCGATGTAGGCGGCGATTTGCGCGGCGGTAAGCGGGCAGAATTGCACGTTGTTTTGCTGCACGGCGGCGTGTTCGTGTGCGCCGAAGGAAACGCATACGGCGGTTAAAACTTGGTGGGTGTCGCCCGATAAATCGCGCAACATGGCGGCGGCGTGTTCGGGCGAGGTGGGCTTGCCGAGAATGGCGCCGCGATGCACCACGCTGGTGTCGGCGCTGATAATGGGGAATTGGCTGGCTTGCGGGTTGGCTTGCCGCGCGGCGCGGTTTTTGGCGATGGCAAGGCGCAGCACATAATCGTGGGCGGATTCGTGAGCCAGCGGGGTTTCGTCAATTTCGGCGGCGATGTTGTGGATGGTGTAGCCGAGGTTTTGCAGGATTTCGCGGCGGCGCGGGCTGTTGGAGGCGAGATAGAGTTGCGGCATGGGATGATTCCTTTTGTGGGCGGGGTTAAGGCAGCCTGAAACTTTTGTAAAACTGGCAATTGATGGAACGTCGGCGGCTCGCCGACATAGTTCAATCAACAAAATCAGGTTGAACCAACTATTTGGCGACGAGCCATCGCCGTTCCATTTTAAATTTCAGGCTGCCTTATCCTTACCGAGCTTGGCGCGGATAATTTCCACCGCCATTGGGATAACGGAAAAAACCACAATGCCAATCACCAATGCACCAAAGTTGTTTTTAATAAACGGCACGTTGCCAAATGCATAGCCCAGATAGGTGAGCGACACCACCCAAGCCAGCGCACCAATGATGTTGTAGCGCAAAAAATGCCCGTAGTGCATTTTGCCCATGCCCGCCACAAACGGCGCAAAGGTACGCACGATGGGCACAAAGCGAGCCAGAATGATGGTTTTGCCACCGTATTTTTCGTAGAACTGATGGGTTTTGGCGAGATATTCGGGCTTGAACACGCGGCTATTGGGGCGGGCGAACAGCTTGGCGCCAAAATATTTGCCGATTTCAAAATTGGAAGCATCGCCTAAAATGGCGGCGGCAAGTAGCAGGACAACGATGATGTGCACGTTTAACACGCCAGCAGAAGCAGCCGCCACCGCGCCCGCAGCAAACAGTAGCGAATCGCCCGGCAAAAACGGCGTTACCACCAAGCCTGTTTCGCAAAACACGATAAGAAACAAAACGGCATACACCCAAGCGCCGTGTTGTGCGGCAAGGGCGATAAGGTGTTGGTCTATGTGGAGAATGAAGTCAATCATGTTGAGGCAGCCTGAAAAAAAAGGGAGCGATTATAACGAAAAAGCGTTAGGCAGCCTGAAAATAGGGATTACTCATTTTCAGGCTGCCCATCCTGCTCGCGCCACCACGGCAACGTGATGTCGGGAAAATTCCAGCCGCGATACACCGCCAGCATCCGAATGGCAAAAATCAGCGCGATGGTGGAGAGGCTGCGCAGCCAAGCGTTGATGCTCGTTTGCAGCATCAGCAGATAATAGCCGCTGCCGATGATGGATGCGGTGATGTAGATTTCTTGGCGCAGCACCAGCGGAATCTGGCGGCACACAATATCACGCATCACGCCGCCAATCACCGCGGTAAACGCGCCCATCAAAATGGCGATGGTTGCCGTCATGCCACGGCTGAGCGCGGCTTCCACGCCGATAACGGTAAACGCCGCCAAGCCCAGCGCGTCAAACCAGCGAATCACATGGTTAATCCGCGCAAAAAAGCCGTAAAACATTTGCACCACAATGCTCACCAGCAAAATGGTGTAGAAATAATTTAAATCGTGTAGCCAAAAAATCGGATGGCGGTTAATCAGCAAATCGCGCAATGTGCCGCCGCCCACGCTGCCGAGAAACGAAATCAACACCGCGCCGAAAAAATCAAATTTCAGCTGCTTGGCAAGCACGGTGGCGGCGCAGGTGCAGGCAATCACGCCGATGATGTCTAGCGCGTAGATGATGTTTTTGATTTCGGGCAGGGGGATGGGGGTGGGCATGGCAGGCGAGATGGGGTGGGATGGGCGGGGTATTATAACGGATGCGGTGGGGATGGCAGGCGGAAAACCTAATCGGTTCAACAAAAAACTGGGTTGGTGTGGCATGAGGTGTGGGCGGTTTTCAGGCTGCCTGATGAGGGGGAGGTAGCCTGAAAATGGGTTGCTGCATTGTGGTTAGCTTGGGGTGTAGCTTTAACCATGCGTCTCGTGCCAGCGGGGCACTTACTTTTCTTTGCTTCGCCAAAGAAAAGTAAGCAAAA
>CAUQDE010000175.1:0-4453 GCA_963516425.1 uncultured Kingella sp. | reverse complement strand
CTCGGCATAATCGGCAGCCTGAAAACGGTTTTCTGCGTTTTCAGGCTGCCTTAATGTGGTCTCAATGCGCCAGTTTGCAGGCAAACCATCAAATTGCACTTGGCAGGCTTCATCGCGCCGCTCGGGCAAGTAAAGAAACAAACACGCGCCGTCAATAAAGCCGCGTTCGTTGTCCAGCAAGCTGGCGCGCACGGATAAATCGTTGGCATACACCGTGTATTCAATTTGGTAATCGCCGCTTTGCGCGGGCGTGCGCCATTCGTTTTTGCTGATTTGGGTAAGCGGCACGGGTTGCCCGTTGCACTTGGCTTGGATGTGGATGATGTGTTTGGCGAAATCACGAATCATATAGCTGCCCGCCACCCAGTTCGCTAGCTTGATGCTTTGTGTGGCATTTTCGCTGTGGTGAAATGTAAAAATGATGTGCCATTGGTGGGCGTTGGGGCGGGGGGTAATGCTGTAATGCAACATGACTTGGGCTTTCTATTTGATTTTAAAAAAGTATTGAGTATGGCAATAATTGATTTAGCGTTTAGCTATTCACATCTAAAAGTAGATTGTTTGATGCTAATCAGGTAACATTCCGCTGCTTTTGGTAACCTTACGATAAATAAGGTTTTGATGTTTTAAGATGTGTTAATTTATTTTATTTTAACAGCTAGGGACATTAAGAGTAAGACAAGCGATGGCGGTTTTCAGGCTGCCTTAAAGGGTAAGGCAGCCTGAAAAACAGTCAATCGCAGAATAAGAAATATTTTCAACGTATGGAGTTGTTATGGAAACGCAAACCTATAACTATAAAGTGGTGCGCCAATTCGCCATTATGACGGTGATTTGGGGCATCATTGGGATGTTTGTGGGCGTGTATGCCGCCGCAGAATTGCGCTGGCCCGCGCTGAATCTGTCGGACGTTGCGCCTTGGTTTCACTTCGGGCGCATCCGTCCTTTGCACACCAATGCCGTGATTTTCGCCTTTGGTGGCTGCGGCTTGATTGCCACCTCGTATTATGTGGTGCAGCGAACCTGCAATGCGCGGCTGTTTGGCGGCAATTTGCTGCCCGCGTTCACCTTTTGGGGCTGGCAGCTGGTGATTGTGCTGGCGGCGATTACCCTGCCTTTGGGCTACACCCAAGGCAAAGAATACGCCGAGCTGGAATGGCCGATTGATATTTTGATTACCGCCGTGTGGGTGGCTTATGCCATCGTGTTCTTCGGCACCATCGCCAAGCGCAAAATGAAGCATATTTATGTGGCAAACTGGTTTTACGGCGCGTTTATCCTTGCCGTGGCGTTGCTGCATATTGTGAACAACATTTCCATTCCCGCAGGCGGTTTCAAATCCTATTCTGTTTACTACGGCGCGATTGATGCCATGGTGCAATGGTGGTACGGGCACAACGCGGTGGGCTTTTTCCTGACCGCAGGCTTCTTGGGCATGATGTATTACTTTGTGCCCAAACAAGCCAACCGCCCTGTTTATTCCTATCGCCTATCCGTTGTGCACTTTTGGGCGCTGATTTTCACCTATATGTGGGCGGGCCCGCACCATCTGCACTACACCGCCCTGCCCGACTGGACGCAATCTTTGGGCATGGTGTTGTCGCTGATTTTGTTTGCCCCCTCTTGGGGCGGCATGATTAACGGCATCATGACGCTATCGGGCGCGTGGGACAAACTGCGCACCGACCCCATCTTGAAATTCTTAATCGTGTCGCTGTCGTTTTACGGCATGTCCACGTTTGAAGGTCCGATGATGTCCATCAAATCGGTCAACGCATTGAGCCACTACACCGACTGGACAGTGGGACACGTTCACTCCGGTGCATTGGGCTGGGTGGGTTTTGTAACCATCGGCTCGCTGTATTACCTGATTCCCCGTTTGTATGGCAAAAAAGAAATGTATAGCGTGAAGCTCATCAACGCACACTTTTGGATTGCCACTTTGGGCGTGGTGCTCTACATCACATCCATGTGGGCATCAGGTGTGATGCAAGGCTTGATGTGGAGCCAGCTCAACCCCGACGGCACGCTCACGCATTCATTTATCGCATCGGTTAGCCGTTCTATGCCGTTCTATCTCATCCGTTTCTTGGGTGGCGTGTTGTATTTAAGCGGTATGTGCATCATGGCATATAACGTTTATCGCACCGTTGCCGATGGCAAACCTGTTGAAGCAGAAATCCCTGCTTTGGCGAAAACCGAACACTAATGAGAAAGGACGCTAAAAATGAAATTGCAACAATTAGCAGAAGAAAAAGTGGGCTTTCTGATTGTGTTCACGCTTATTGTGGTCAGCGTGGGCTTGATGGTGGAAGTTGTCCCCTTGTTTGGCACCAAAGAAGTGATTACCGCCACCAAAGGCGTGAAGCCCTATTCGCCCTTGCAAGTGGCGGGGCGCGATATTTTCGTGCGCGAAGGCTGCTACAACTGCCACTCGCAACAAATCCGCCCCTTCCGCGCCGAAACCGAACGCTACGGGCATTATTCTGTGGCGGGCGAATCGGTGTATGACCACCCATTCCAATGGGGCTCAAAACGCACAGGCCCTGATTTGGCGCGTGTAGGCGGGCGTTATTCCGACGAATGGCACCGCATCCACTTGCTCAACCCGCGCGCGGTGGTTCCCGAATCCAATATGCCCGCATTCCCATGGCTGGCGCGTAATAAAGTGGACGCAGACGAAGTGGTGCGCCACATGAAGGCTTTGGAAAAAGTCGGCACGCCTTACACCAAAGAAGATTACGACAAAGCCGCCGAAGAGCTCAAAGACAAATCTGAACTAGACGCAGTTATCGCCTATTTGCAAGGTTTGGGCTTGGCATTGAAAAACAAAAGGTAAGAAATCATGAATATGGCTTGGGCAAACAGCCTGTTTACCATCGGCATCTGCATTAGCTTCGCGGTTATCCTGTTTATTGTGTTAAACAAGCGCAATAAACAAAACTACCAAGACGCGGCGCAAAGCATCCTAGATGATGACGACACACCCAGCGACAACGAAGCAGCCCAAACCCATCGTGAACACGGAGCATAATTATGGAATCACAATTCACATCCCCATTTTGGCACTATTACATCGTTGCCATCGTGGTCGCCAGTTTCATCTATGTAACATGGCTGCTGCTGTCGCAAGACAAAGTGAAGCTGAAAAAAGGCGAAGAAGTTAAAACCACAGGTCATTCTTGGGACGGCATTGAAGAATACAACAACCCCATGCCACGCTGGTGGTTTTGGATGTTTATTATGACCATCTTGTTTGGCATTGGCTATTTGGTTGCCTACCCCGGTATGGGCGACTACAAAGGCACGTTTAACTGGACTAGCCACAACCAATATGAAAGAGAAGTCGCCGCTGCGGATAAAACCGTCAATGCGCTGTATGGCAAATACAGCAAGATGAAAGTGGAAGACGTTGCCAAAGACAAAAACGCCATGACCATCGGCAAAAACCTGTTTGACACCTATTGCATCCAATGCCACGGCTCGGATGCGCAAGGCTCACGCGGCTTCCCCAACCTAACCGATAGCGACTGGATTTACGGCGGCACGCCCGAGAAAATCCACGAAACCATCACCAATGGGCGCATCGGCATCATGATGCCTTGGGGGCCTAACCTTGGCACAGAAGGCGTGCGCGATGTTGCCAATTATGTGATTTCGCTATCCAAAGACCGCGCCTACGATGAAGACCGCGCCGCACGCGGCAAGGAAATTTTCCAAGCCAACTGCGTTGCCTGCCACGGCGCAAACGGACAAGGCACAATGGGCATCGCCCCCACGCTCAACGACAAGACTTGGCTATGGGGCGGCAGCGAAAAAGCCATCATAGAAACCATTACCAGCGGGCGGCACAACCAAATGCCTGCGTGGAAAGACTTCCTAACCGAGGACAAAATCCACTTGCTGACAGCTTATGTGTGGGGCAAATCGCACCCGAAAAACCAAGCCTTGCCCACCGATAGCACGCACGAAACAGGCAAACCTGCGCAACTCGCTGCCGCGCCTAGCCCAACTCCCGCTGCCGCGTCTGCCGCTGCTTCTGCTGCTGCGCCTGTTGCTGCTAGCTCTGCTGCCAGCACACCTGCCACCGCTGCCAAAGCCAGCGAACCCGCCGCCGACCAAGCCGATGTGGCGTATAAAGACGCGGTTGCCACGTTCTACTTTGCCACAGGCAAAAGCGACGTTGCCGCCAACGCGGATAAAGTGGTCGCCGATTTGATTGCCGCAGGCAAAAACGGCAAAAAACTGGTGGTGAGCGGTTACACCGACAGCACTGGCAACGCTGCCGACAATGCCGAGCTATCCAAAAAACGCGCCCAAGCCGTGAAAGCGTTTTTGGAAAAACAAGGCGTGGAAGCAAAAAGCATTGAGCTGCGCAAGCCCGAAAATACCACCGCCGCTGCGGGCAACAACGCCCAAGGTCGCCGCGTGGAAGTGAAAGCGGAATAGGCGT
>CAUQDE010000174.1:0-4465 GCA_963516425.1 uncultured Kingella sp. | reverse complement strand
CATCACCGCCCAAGGCAAAATGCACCTTTGCCTGTTTGGCAGCGTCGCCCACGACCTGCGCCCCTATTTGCACGACGTAGGCAGCCTGAAAAACCAAATCGCCCAGCTTGTCCAACAAAAGCCCGAACACCACTACCTGCACAACAAAAAAGTCGGGCTGATTACCAACCTGTCCATGACAGGCGGCTGAACAATCATTTTCAGGCTGCATTTTTCAGGCTGCCTCAACCGCGCAGAACATAAGCCGTTTTCATGGCGTTGCGCCGCCATACCCACGCCCAGCAGTCCAACCGTTTGCGCCTTAAACAAACAAGCGCGCAACCCCAACCCATTTTAGCTTCGCAACTCCGCTTCGCTCCGCAGGCTGCCTCACACCTGAAGCAGCCTGAAACCTAAAATGGAACGGCGACGGCTCGTCGCCAAATGGATATTCAACAGGATTTTGCTGGTCGGCAAAATGTCGACGAGCCGCCGACGCTCCATCGCGCATCGTGTTTTAAGCTGCTTCACACTATAAAAGCAGCCTGAAAAACAAAACCGCTTGGTGTTGAGCCAACCGATTTTTCTGCTGGATAGATTGCCTTTCAGGCTGCCTAACGCTTCACAAATGTTTAATGCTGCCACCCATTCCCCTACGTCCAGCCGAACGGAGTATCTTTTTTCGGAAAAAAGCGTGCGCTTGTTCGACGACGCGCAAAGCGTGGCTAGTTCACACGCTCCGAAAAAAGAATACGCAGTGAGGGAAGTGCCCCGCTGGCACGAAGCGCATGGTTAAAGCTACACAAAAAGCTAACTAAAAAGCACCAACCCCTTTTCAGGCTGCCCAATCATGTAACCCAAAGCAGCCTGAAACCCCATCCCCCAACCCATCGCAAAGGAACAAACATGGCCACCCCCAACTTCCGCCCCCTCAACATCCACATCCTCACCGTAACCGACACCCGCAGCTGCAAAGAAGACGGCAGCGGCGACTACCTCGCCCAAGCCCTGCAACAAAGCGGACACGTCCTCCACTCGCGCGACCTCTGCCGCGACGAAAAATACGACATCCGCGCCCGCGTCTCCGCCGCCATCGCCCAGCCCGAAATCCAAGTCATCCTGATTACCGGCGGCACAGGCATGTTTGACCGCGACATCACCCCCGATGCCGTCTCCCTCCTGTTTGACAAAACCATAGACGGCTTTGGCGAACTCTTCCGTGCCATTTCGCTGAACGAAATCGGCATGTCCACCATCCAATCGCGCGCCATCGCAGGCATCGCCAACCGCACGCTCATCTTCTGCCTACCCGGTTCCACAAACGCTTGCCGCACCGCATGGGAGCAAATCATCCGCCCCCAGCTAGACCCCCGCATCAACGCCTGCGGCTTCACCCGCGTGTTTAATTCATGGGATAAAGCGTAAAACGTTTTCACTTCGTTGTGGCTTTTGGTTTTCAGGCTGCCTTTGATGCGAAACGATAAGGCAGCCTGAAAACGGGTGAACGTGCGTTCGCAAGGCGAAACCAAGCAGCGCAATCCAAATTCCGCCGCAGAACAATCAATAAACGCAACCTAAACCGCGTACCGCATTTCAGGCTGCCTTTCAAGCATCCAAACATAAAGACCGCTGTTGATGAAGTCTACCCAACCCCACCTTTATCACGACCAAACCCGTCTCGCCCGCTGGATAAAAATCCTCGCCGCCCCTTATTTGCTCGGCTTGCTGGGTGTGCTGGCGATTGATTGCTACAAACTACCCTATCTCAACGACATGCTTGCCATGCTCTCTAACCCCGAGTTTGACTACTTTGCCGCCGAATACGCTTTTGCCCAGCAAATCGGCATGTTCTACCTCCTGATGCTTCCCTTCATCATCATTTGGATTGCCGATACTCTGCTCATCATCCGCTGGCTATACCACGTCGCCACCAACACCTACGCGCTCAATATCCCTAGTTATCACCAACCACATTGGTCAGTAACCAGCTATATCACCCCGTTTGTCGGTTTGGTCTTTGGGTGGACAATATGGCTCGCATCCAGCCTGATTAACGCCGTTTTGTCGCGATGGGAACGCCCAAGCGAAACAGCTATCGTCATAGAACACGCAGGCAACGCGCATCTCCCTGCTATCCCGCCCGAAGCCATCCAGCAGCAAATCAACCCCCTTTATTTGGATGTCGCGGGCTACGCCCTATCATTCATCTGCTTCTGTTTCCTGCTTCGCACCATTCCCAACCAAGCCCAAAACGCCCTCGCCACCCAACAAGGCAGCCTGAAACCATGACCCTCAGCCCCCTCCTTATCCTCTGCGGCGGGCAAAGCAGCCGCATGGGCAGCCCCAAAGCCCTGCTGCCTTACCGCAGCCGCCCGCTCATCGCCCACCAAATCGCCAACGCCGCCCCCCATCGCCCCGTGTGGCTCGCCGCCGACAACCACCGCTATCCCGATACCGCCCCCGCCCGCTACCTGCCCGACCAACTGCCCGACAAACAAGGCGCACTCTCCGCCATCGCCCCCGCGCTCGCCCAAGCCCAGGCGCAAGGCTACGCGGGGCTATACGTTTTATCCTGCGACACCCTTATCCCGCCCGAAGCCCTTATCGCTGAGCTCAACACCGCCGCCGATAGCCCCGTTTTCGCGCAAGGCATCACTGCCCTGCAAGACGGCGACCAACTGCTGCCGCTGCTTGCCTATTGGTCGGCACAACTGGCAGGCAGCCTGAAAACAGCCGTGGCGCAAGGCAACAAGCGCGTGCAACACTACGTCAAATCCCAGCCCCACCAAACCCTCCCGCTGCCCGCCCCGTGGCGCAACATCGCCCACTTCAACACCCCGCAAGAATACGCCCAAGCCCGCCAAACCGCCGAGCAGCTTAATATCTACGCCGATGCTCATCCCTAGCCGGAGCACGCGTCTTGCCGCGTACCACGTCCCGGTAGCCCAACCCTATGCCGATTAAATTACCCGCGCAAAAGTTTTCATCACGCCCAACCCCATTTCAGGCAGCCTGAAAATGGAGCGGCAACGGCTCGTCGCCAAACAGCGTTCAACAGGCATTACGGGTTGGAACAATGTCGGCGCGCTGCCAACGCTCCATTAGTTTTCAGTGTTACAGAGATTTCAGGCTGCCTAAACGCCTGCGCGGGCAACAAATAAACATAGGCAGCCTGAAACTCAAAACGGAACATCAGCGGCTCGCCAACATCGCCCGCACACAACCCATTCAAAGCACCACTAGGCAACCCCCTCGCTCGTTTTACCTCTTTTCAGGCTGCCCCAGTACACAACAAAAGGCAGCCTGAAACCCATCCGACCACGCAAAAGGAAACCCCATGCCCCTCACCCATCTCACCGAACACGGACACACCCACATGGTAGATGTCTCCGCCAAGCAAACCACCCACCGCACCGCCATCGCCGAAGCCAGCGTCTTCTTCCCGCCCGAAGTCTATGCCCAAATCCAAGCCGCGCACGGGCAAACCGCCAAAGGCACGATTACCGAAATCGCCCGCATCTCAGGCATTATGGCCGCCAAAAACACCGCCGCCATCATCCCCCTGTGCCACCCCATGATGCTAGAACGCTGCCAAATCCACATGGCATACCAAGACCACAACCACAGCCTGCACATCCGCGCCGAAGTCGCCGTAACCCACAAAACAGGCGTAGAAATGGAAGCCCTTACTGCCGCCACCGCCGCCGCGCTCACCGTGTACGACATGACCAAAGCCCTCAGCCACGACATCATCATCAGCAACGTGCAACTGGTGCACAAATCAGGCGGCAAAAGCGATTTCAACCGCTAAGCCCCAAGGCAGCCTGAAAACTTTGCAAAACCTAAAATCATTAAACTGCCGCCATTCCCGCGCAGGCGGGAATCTTGTTTGGTATTCAGAAATTGTTGTGAAAACAATCTATTGCTTGATTTTAGCCAAGATTTCTGCCTACGCGGGAATGACGGTATTTCTTGTTTTTCAGGCTGCATCAAGAGTTTTACAAAAGTTCCAGCCTGCCCCATGTTCCAACCATGTTTACCAACCGAAAGCCCCTTATGACCACCCCACCGCTCGGCATCTACCGCCACTACAAAGGCAACCTTTATCAACTGCTGCACATCGCCCGCCACAGCGAAACCGAAGAGCCGCTTGCCGTGTATCGCGCGTTATACGGCGATTACGGCGTGTGGGTGCGCCCGTTGGCAATGTTTACCGAAAGCGTGGCAACGGAGCAGGGCAATGTGGCGCGGTTTGCGTTGGTGAAGGTGGTGGACTAGCGGCGGTTTATTTTTCCACCATGCCCAAAGGCAGCCTGAAACGTGGGAAAACGGTTTCAGGCTGAAATCTTTGCAAAATCTCAACGGCAGCCTGAAAACCAAAATGGAACGGCGACGTCTCGTCGCCAAATGGTTGATTAAACAGAGGATGGTTGGTTTACCAAGATGTCGGCGAGCCGCCGATGCTCCATCAATTGCAGGTTTTGCA
>CAUQDE010000173.1:0-4470 GCA_963516425.1 uncultured Kingella sp. | reverse complement strand
TACTCCTACACGGCTTGCACATGACCGCCCTTGTGATGAAACCACTGGGCAACCGCCTCGTCGCCCACGGTTTCACGCCCCACTATTTCAGCTACCCCACCACCAAAGGCAGCCTGAAAACCCATGCCATCGCCCTTGCTCACCACATCCAGCGCGAAAACATCCTGCCCACCCACTTCGTTGCCCACAGCCTTGGCGGCTTGCTGCTGCGCCACCTTGCCGCCCTCCACCCCGAGCTGTTGCAAGCGCGCGCCGTAACCCTCGGCTCGCCGCATCAAGGCAGCCAAACCGCCCGGCGCGTCAAACAAATCATGCCGCGCATGCTCGGCGATTCATGGCAAAACGCGCTGGATGGCAGCCTGCCCAACCAACCGCTGCCCATCGAATGCGGCAGCATCGCCGGCACGCTCTCCGCAGGATTGGGGCGGCTGGTAACCCAATTCTCCGAACCCAACGACGGCACAGTCGCCCTCGCCGAAACCGCCCTGCCCGACAGCCAGCAGCTGGTGGTGCCGTGCAGCCATTCGGGCTTGCTGTTTGACGAAACCGTCGCCCGACAAGTCGCCTATTTCTTGCAACACGGGCGGTTCTTGCCAACGGCAGCCTGAAAAGCCAAAAGCCAAACCGCTCCGCCCGCCTTGCCGCCGCACACTTTCAGGCTGCCCAACAGCCCACTGCGCGCCCAAGGCAGCCTGAAACGCAGTTCGGCATAGCCCAAACCATTATTCCACCCGATAAGGACACGCCGCCATGTTCCAATTCGCCCACCCCACCCAATCCCCCCTGCGCCAAGCCATCACCCAAGCCTATCGCCGCGACGAAACCGAAGCCGTAACCGATATGCTGCAACGCGCCCAAATGACCGAAGCCGAGCGCGCCGCCGCCAGCGAGCTTGCCCGCAAACTGGTAGTCCAAGTGCGCGCCAATCGCACCAAAGCCAACGGCGTGGATGCCCTGATGCATGAGTTCTCCCTATCCAGCGCCGAAGGCATCGCCCTAATGTGCCTTGCCGAAGCCCTGTTGCGCGTGCCCGATGCCGCCACCCGCAACGAACTCATCCAAGACAAACTTTCAGGCGGCAACTGGCAAAGCCACCTTGGCAACAGCCCCTCCCTGTTTGTCAACGCATCCGCATGGGGCTTGCTGCTCACCGGCAAGCTCACATCCCACAGCAGCGACACCCTAGCAGGCAGCCTGAAAAGCGTATTAGCCAAAGGCGGCGCACCCCTTATCCGCAAAAGCATGGACTACGGCATGCGCCTGATGGGCAAACAATTCGTCAGCGGGCAAACCATAGAAGAAGCCCTTGCCAACGGCAAAGAGCGCGAAAAAATGGGCTACCGCTATTCCTTTGATATGCTGGGCGAAGCCGCCATGACCGCCGCCGATGCCGAACGCTATTATCAAGACTATGTGAACGCCATCCACGCCATCGGCAAAGATGCCCAAGGCGCAGGCGTATATGACGGCAACGGCATCTCCGTCAAACTCTCCGCCATCCACCCCCGTTATGTTCGCGCCCAACACCGCCGCGTGATGAGCGAACTGTTGCCCAAGCTCAAACAGCTTTTCCTGCTCGCCAAACAATACGACATCGGGCTGAACATTGATGCCGAAGAAGCCAATCGCTTGGAGCTTTCCCTAGACCTCGTCGCCGCGCTGGTTGCCGACCCCGATTTAGCAGGCTTTAACGGCATCGGCTTGGTAGTGCAAGCCTACCAAAAACGCTGCCCCTTTGTGATTGACTACCTGATAGACCTAGCCCGCCAGCACAAACAACGCCTGATGGTGCGTCTCGTTAAAGGCGCGTATTGGGACAGCGAAATCAAATGGGCGCAAGTAGAAGGGCTCAACGGCTACCCCGTTTACACCCGCAAAGTCCACACCGACATTTCCTATCTCGCCTGCGCGCGCAAGCTGTTGAGCGCGCAAGATGCCATCTTCCCCCAATTTGCTACCCACAATGCCTACACCCTTGCCGCCATCTACCAAATGGGGCAAGGCAAAGACTTTGAACACCAATGCCTATACGGCATGGGCGAAACCCTATACGACCAAGTCGTCGGCGCGCAAAACCTCGGCAAACGCTGCCGTATGTATGCCCCCGTGGGCACACACGAAACCCTGCTCGCCTATCTGGTGCGCCGCCTGCTGGAAAACGGCGCGAACACCTCGTTCGTCAGCCAAATTGTGGATGAACACATCAGCCTAGACGAACTCATCCGCAGCCCGTTTGACACCATTGAGCAAGACGGCATCCAAGCCAACAGCCACCTGCCGCAGCCTGAAAACCTATACGGCGCAGCGCGCAAAAACTCGCGTGGCATAGACTTCGCCAACGAAATAGAACTGCAAGCCCTAGAAGGCAGCCTGAAAGATGCCTGCGCGCAAAGCTACACCGCCACATCGCTGATTAACGGCCAGCCCGTAGCCGATGGCGAAGCGCAAGCCGTGCGCAACCCCGCCGACCACAGCGATATAGTTGGCAGCGTAACCTTTGCCAACGCGCTCACCGCCACCGCCGCCATTGATGCCGCGCTTGCCGCGCAAACCCAATGGGCCGCCACCCCCGCCGCCGAGCGCGCAGGCAGCCTGAAACGCTTTGCCGACCTGCTGGAACAACACACCCCCGCCCTGATGATGCTCGCCGTGCGCGAAGCAGGCAAAACCCTAGCCAACGCCATCGCCGAAGTGCGCGAAGCCGTGGACTTCTGCCGCTATTACGCCCACGAAGCCGAGCACACCCTAGCCAACCACGCCAGCGGCAAAGGCGTGATGATTACCATCAGCCCGTGGAACTTCCCGCTCGCCATCTTCACCGGCGAAACCATCGCCGCGCTGGCAGCAGGCAACACCGTGGTCGCCAAGCCCGCCGAGCAAACCAGCCTAATCGCGCATTACGCCGTGCAACTGATGCACCAAGCAGGGATCCCCGCCACCGCCTTGCAGCTTGTGCTGGGCGCGGGCGACGTGGGCGCGACGCTTACCCAAGACCCGCGCATCGCAGGGGTCATCTTCACAGGCTCAACCGAAGTTGCCCAGCTCATCAACCGCACCCTCGCCCAGCGCGAAGACTACCCCGTGTTGATTGCCGAAACAGGCGGGCAAAACGCCATGATTGTGGACAGTACCGCCCTGCCCGAGCAAGTAGTCGCCGATGTTATCCAATCCGCCTTTGATAGCGCAGGACAACGCTGTTCCGCGTTGCGCATCCTTTGTTTACAAGACGATATCGCCGACAAAACGCTCGCCATGATTAAAGGTGCGATGGACGAGCTTAACGTAGGCAACCCCGTGCTGTTGGAAACCGACATCGGTCCTGTTATCGATGCCGAAGCCCAAGCCAACCTGCTTGCCCACATTGAAAAAATGAAAAGCGTGGCGAAGTCGTACCACGAAGTCAAAATGCAGCCTGAAAACGCCGAGCGCGGCACATTTGTCGCCCCCATTTTGTTTGAACTCAACGATTTGAGCGAACTCAAACGCGAAGTGTTTGGCCCTGTGCTACACGTTGTCCGCTACCGCAGCGAAGAGCTAGACCAACTGGTTGAACACATCAACCGCACAGGCTACGCGCTCACCCACGGCATCCACAGCCGCATAGACAGCCGCATCAACCAAATCCGCAGCCGCGTGGAAGCAGGCAATGTGTATGTGAACCGCAATATTGTTGGCGCGGTGGTCGGCGTGCAGCCGTTTGGCGGACACGGCTTATCGGGCACAGGCCCCAAAGCAGGCGGGCCGTTCTACTTGCAACGCCTAAGCAGCCTGAAAAACTGGATTGCCCCCACCACCGAGCAAGGTCATGCCTACGAAGACGTGCTCTACACCATCCAAGATATACTGGCGCAACTGCCGCTCACACAGCCTGAAAAACGCCAAATCGCCGAAACGCTCGGCACCGCCCGCGTGTTCAGCCTCGTTTATAGCGGCATAGAGCTGCCCAGCTGCACAGGCGAAACCAACACCCTCACATGGCGCAGCCCCGCCGCCGTGTGGCTCTACGGCGGCACACTCGCCCAAGCCATCGCCGCGCTTGCCGAAATCGGCGCAATCGACAGCACCGTTGTCGTAAGCCCCGAGCATCCACTTGCCGCCTACGCCAACCAGCTAATCGGCTGCCTGCGCGTGGACGGCACGCCCGAGCAATCCGCCGACATAGATGCCGTGGTCGCGCTGGAAGCCCTGCCGATTGCCACCAAGCAAGCCCTCGCCGCACGGCAAGGCGCAATCGTCCGCCTAGTCGATGCCCGCGACACGCTCAACACCGCCCAGCTTTACCACGAAGTCTCATGCAGCGAGAACACCACCGCCGCAGGGGGTAACGCTAGCTTGATGGCGATGGGGGATAAATAACGCGGGGGTGGTTTAACGCCGATTGTTGCGCGTATATAATTTTCAGGCTGCCTCTGTTGATTTAACAAAGGCAGCCTGTAATCTAACCCTATGTAGGTCGGGCAGGTATGCCCG
>CAUQDE010000172.1:0-4490 GCA_963516425.1 uncultured Kingella sp. | reverse complement strand
GTGATTTGCTGGGCGGCACGCGGCGCATGCGGGAATGTGGGGCGACTTATATGCCCTGCTTTTCTTTGATGCCGCCTGATATGCACAAAAACATTATTGCCAAGGCGACACTCTACCCCGCGCTCTCGGAAACGCTTAAAGCGATGACGGGACGTGTGTTTTTTCGTGGCGTGGACACGGGCAATGTGAAAGCGGAGCAAATCGCAGCATTGTTTGCCGATATAGATTTGCGTAACCACGATTTAAACACCATTGCGGCGGATTGGTTTGAAGATGCGCTGGCGTTCGGCGTGTCGTATATGCTGGTGGATTATCACAATGCCCCTGCGGCGAGAACGCGCCAAGATGATGCGGCGTTGGGTTTGCGCCCATATTGCGTGCCGATTAAAAACAGCCAAGTTTTGGGCTGGAAAACGGCAACGGTTGGTGGGCGCGAGGTATTGTCGGAGTTTCGCTTCATCCAAGAGTGGCTAGACGAAAACGGCAACGAAATCCGCCAAATCACCAAATGGGAAATCGGGCGTGTCAGCACTTACCGCCAAACGCCAAGCGGCTGGCAGCAGCATAGCGAAACAGGCGTTTCCGCCAATAGCAAGCCTTTAACCCGTATTCCGATTGTGGCATTGCAACTGGAAGGCGTGGGCTTGTTGGGCGGTCGCCCGCCGCTGGCGGATTTGGCGTATTTGAATGTGAAGCACTGGCAGGCGCAGGCGGATTACGACAATCTGGTGCATTATGTGTCGCAGCCGCTTTTGGTCGGTACAGGTTTTGATATGCAAAGCGAGCCGTTTCAGGCGGGCAACAATCTGATTACGCTGCCTGAAAACGCTGATTTGCGTTATGTGGAACACGGTGGCAGCGCGATTGCGGCGGCTGCGGAGAAAATCGCCAAGATTGAGGCGGATATGGCAACGGCAGGCGCAAAACTGCTGCAACGCGCAGCCATGGCGATGACGGAAAGCCAAGCGATAGATGAGCGCGGCAAAGAAGTATCGCGCCTGCGTGTAATGGCGAACCGCTGTGAAGATGCCATCGGGCAGATGTTGGATTGCTTTGGGCTGTGGCTGGGGCTTGCGCCCGAACAAGTCGGCACGGTGGAAATCAGCGGCAATATTGACGTAGAAACCAACCCTGCGGCGGGTTTTGCGGAAGTGTTGAAGCTGCACACGGCGGGCATTATCAGCACGCAAACGGCGTTTGATGAAGCTAAGCGGCGCGGGCTGCTGTCGGAAACGGTCGGATGGGATGACGAATTGATGCGGCTGAACGGTCAGGAACAAAGAAATGGATTTGATTACCCGCCAAATTGATTTGATGCGGCTGGAAAGGCGCATTTCTTGGGAAATGTATCAGCGGCTTTTGGCGTTGCGCGATGCGCTGGAAAACGCAGGCGATGATGTCGGGGAAATTGACAGGCTGATTGACCGCTATTTTGCCGAACTGGAAGCGTGGTTTATGCAACAGCAGCAAGATATTGCTGATGAGGAAAGCGACTGGCTGTTTTGGTTTTTGCTGGGATTAGGCGTATCAGCGCAGCGCTTGCCGCAAGGGGCGCTGTATGATTTGAGCGTGGGCGGCGCGACGTTGTCGGCATGGTGGGCAGGTTGGCGCGCGGATTTCAAGCGCAAGGCAAAGCAAATGCTGCTGTCCCATTTGTTGCATGACGAGCCGACGGACTGGCAGCGTGTTTTTCAGGCTGCATGGTTGCGCCTGAAAGCATTGAGTGCCACATGGATAAGCACGCTGATGAGTGAAGCGGTGTACCAATTGGGCAGGCTGAACCCTGCGGTTAAGGGTTTTCGCCATATCAGCGTGTTGGATGGCAAAACCAGCAGCGTGTGCGCCATGCGGCACGGTTTGCTGTGGGGGCGCGATTTGCAGCCGATTGGACACAACTTTATCTTTAAGCGTCCTGCGCTGCATCCGCATTGCCGCAGCCGTTTGGCGTGGTGGTTTGGCGAACCGTGGCATGATGTTACGGGCGAGGAGTGGGTTAAATCGCGCACGCTGGATGAATTGCAAGAGCAGTTCGGCGTGGGCGTGGGGCAGATGCTGCATGACGGCACGATTGAACTGCATCAGGCGGTCAAAAGCAGCGGCTTGCAGGCTATGACGCTGCGGGAATTGCAGGCGAAGTATGCCAAGAAATGATTTCAGGCTGACTTTGGGCAGCTTTTTTAATGGGCATTTTCAGGCTGCCTTTTTTGTTGCCTGCCGCTTGGAAAAGCGCGGGTGTTTTGCGGCGGATGCCGCTTTTTTATGGAGTAAAACATGAAACTGAAAATTGACGAACAAGGGCACGCCGTATTGCAAGACGGTAAACCTGTGTATGTGCATGATGACGGCAAGGAAGTGCCGTTTGATGCAGAGCAGGCTGTCGGCAAGATTGCCAGCCTGAATGCGGAAGCCAAGCAACACCGCGAAGCCAAAGAAGCGGCGGAAGCCAAATTAAAGGCGTTTGACGGGCTGGACGTGGACAAAGCGAAAAAGGCTTTGGAAACGGTGGCAAATCTGGACGATAAAAAGCTGATTGATGCGGGCGAAGTGGAAAAGGTGAAAGCCGAAATGGCAAAAGCCTATGAAACCAAGCTGGCTGAAGCAGCGGCGGAAACCGATAAGGTGCGTGGGCAGTTTCATCAGTCGTTGTTGGGCGGCGAGTTTGCGCGGTCTAAATTTATCGCGGAAAAAATCGCTGTGCCTGCCGATATGGTGCAGGCGGTGTTTGCCAAGCATTTTAGCGTGTCGGAAGACGGCAAATTGCAGGCAAAAGACGCGCTGGGCAATCCGATTTACAGTCGTGTGAATGTGGGCAGTTTGGCGGATTTTGACGAAGCCTTGGAAACGCTGGTTGCTAGCTATCCCAACAAGGACAGCATTTTGAAAGGCAATCAGTCTAACGGCGGTGGGGCGAATGCGAATGGTGCGCCAACTGGCAACAGCATGAACCGCGCCCAATTTGAAGCGTTATCTCCTGTTGAGCAGATGAAAGCTGTGCAGGCGGGAACGCAAATTGTTTAATTTTTTTAGGAGCTATTTATGAGCAATACTTTAACAGGGTTAATTCCTACACTTTATGAAGCATTGGACACTACATCGCGCGAAATGACGGGTTTTATTCCTGCGGTAAACCGTGATAACGATGTGGCGCGTGCGGGTTTGGGTCAAGTGGTGCGTTCGCCTATCGCCAAAGCGGGCGACTTGGAAGACATCGTACCCGGGCAATTACCCAAAAATTCAGGCGAAACGCAAACCGATTACGCCGATGTGAAAATTGAACACTCCAAAGCTGCGCCGATTGTGTGGAATGGCGAAGAAGTGAAAGCGGTTAATCACAACGGCGTGGGCTTTAATCGTTTGCTGGCTGACCAATTTTCCGATGCCATGCGTAAATTGGTTAATGCGGTGGAACGTGATATTGCCCAAAAAGCAACGGTTGGCGCGATGCTGGCTTATGGCACGGCGGGAAAAACGTCTTTTGGCACGGCTGGCGATTTGGAAGATTTCGCGCAAATTTCTAAACTGCTGGACGACAACGGCGCGCCCGTTAGCGCACGCCAATTGGTGTTAAATTCGGCGGCAATGGCGAACTTGCGCGGCAAGCAGTCTGTGTTGTTTAAAGTGAACGAAGCGGGCAGCGAAGATATGTTGCGTACAGGTTATACCGACCTTGTGCAGAATTTCGCTTTGCGTTATTCAGGCGGAATTATGGCGCACGCAGCAGGGCAAGGCACAGGCTATACAACAGCGGCAACCGCGCAGCATTTGAAAACCGTTGCGCTGAAAGCGGGTTCTGGCAGCCTGAATGCGGGCGACATTGTGGGATTGGGCGGCGTGCAATATGTATTGGGCGGAAACACAGCCAGCAAGTCAGACGGTTTGAAATTGAACGGTGGTTTGTTGGCGGCGGTGGAAGATGGCGCAGCCATTACGCCGTTTGGTAATTACACGCCAAACTTTGCTTTTGACCGCAATGCTATTGTGTTGGCAACCCGTGCGCCTGCCTTGCCTGATGGTGGCGACAACGCGGACGATGCCATGATGTTGACCGACCCATTAACAGGGTTGAGTTTTGAAGTGCGTGTTTATCGCCAATATCGCCAAGTGAAATATGAAGTCGCTTTGGCGTGGGGCGTGGCAGTTATGAAGCCTGAACATTTGGCGATTTTGGCGCACTAACAGGAGCGGCTGGTATGTCTTACGCAAGTCTTGAATTTGCTGATGCTTACCACGCCGCGCGTCAATCTGCCGAGCGTTGGAGCGATTTTGGCGAAGCGGACAAAGCACGCCGTTTGGTTTCGGCTTCGGATGCCATCGACCGCTGGTTTGATTACATCGGGCAGCCTGAAACCGATCGGGCGTTTCCGCGCAAGATTAACGGCGCATCGGTGCTGCCTGATGCGGTGGTGCAGGCGTGTTGCGAGCTGGCATTGCTGGACAATCATTCAGGCTGCCTGCCTACGGCGGCGAAGCTCAAACAGGTAGGCGGTATT
>CAUQDE010000171.1:0-4496 GCA_963516425.1 uncultured Kingella sp. | reverse complement strand
CACCGTATCTTTAATAAAGTCGGGCAAAGTAGCGTTCAGATTCATCACCACATCATCCGCCAAGATACCGATAAACAAGCCTAGCCCCGCGCTTAATGCAATGCTGCTGCCGCGCATCCACAGGTCGGCAACCGATGCGCCCGCCAGCACCGCGCTGATAAAAATCAGCAGATAATCGCGCACTCCCACGCTGGCAAGGCGCGTGCCGAGCAACACCCCTACCGCCGCGCCGATTGCGCCTGCCAACACATTTTCGTGTAGTCTCAAAATCCATTCCAGCATTTAATCCCCCAACAATTTATCGCGCGACTGGCGAGCGAGTATCCGCCCTGTAAAAATAAACAACGTCCCCAAAATCGGAAACACGCCCATTGCCCAAGTAAACGGTGGATATTCCACGATAAACGCAGCCGAAGCGGCATACAGCACCAAGCCCGACAACTGCAACAGAAAATCGCTCCACACGCGGCATTTCAGGCAGCCTGAAACGCAGGTTAATAAAGCAAGCTGCCCTATTCCCAACGCTGCCAACACACTTGCCCACGCGCTCACATCCAAATCGCCGAACAAGTAATAATCAGGCAACAAATCCCAAATAAAGTCGCTGGCAAAAGCAAGAGATGCAGCAAGCATCACGCAAGCGGCTGTGATTTTGATATACATGGGGTTGAGTTTCATATCGTCGCTCCAAAGAAAAAGGCAGCCATTTTTCAGGCTGCCTGTGTTAAAAATGCTTGACTTTTATTTTAGTTATAACTAAAATATACCTATTGAGATTAAGAACTTCCAAAACAGAAATCCCGCTGCGGGAACAGCGGGAAATCCTAAAAAGAAAGGAGGTGATGCAAAATGGTTAAGTTCTTAATCCTAGTGGTTTTGCTACTAATCAGCCTACCCGCTTATTAAATAGCAAAGAGTGATTAACCTAAAACAAGGGCGGGACTAAGGAGACCGCCCTCCCAATCTTTCAAGCAATCATACCCGAAAGGATAAATCATGGCAATTACTCCCGAAGCCAAAAAACGCTACGCCAAAACTGCATCTGCCATTAACAAAGCCAAGATTGCCAGCGGCGAATATCGCCGATTAAGCATCCAAGCCAAAGCGGCTGAAATGGATGTCATCGACGAAGCCATTGCCAAAGCAGGCGGCAGCCGCACGCAAGCGCTGCTCAAAATCTGCCGCGAATGGTTAGAGACAGCCTGAAATCATCGCTGCGCTGCCAACTGCTTCTGCAATTCCGCCACCAAAGCCGTTTTCACTTGCTCCACAATGGCTTTATCGCGCTCGCCAAGCTGGCTGCTGATACCGCTTAAATCAATGTTGCCTACATCAATCTTGGGCGCATTGGGCAACTTAATTTCTACCTTTTCAGGTTGAGCGGCTTTCTCGGCTTCTTGCTCTTGCTGTTTCTGTTTTTTCAAGCGGTAGATTTGCTCCATTGCCGCCAAGCTGGCGTTGTAGTCGTTTACCGCTTGGCTGTTGCCTGCATCGGCGGCGGTTTGGCGGGCGGCGCGTAGCTTGGCAAGTTTTTGCTGCTGCTCCATCTCCGCCGTATCTTTGCCTTGCGCTTGCAACAGTTCTTTTTCTATTTCCGCGCGGGTGCTGGCGGCTTCCTCGCCCAATGCCTGCATTTTTTGCCGCGCATCATCAATCGCCGCGCGCAAATTATCCAGCGTTTGCTTATCCAGCTTATCGGCATTGCTGGCGGCTAGGCTTTCGGCAGCGGCAAGGTTTGCCGCAATACCCACGCCGCTTTGCGTGGCGGCGTTTAAATCGGCAATCGCGCGGCGGGTTTGGTCGTAGCCGCGCCACATCCCCTGCACATAGTTTGCCCATGCGCCCGACATGATTTTGGCGGTGTTCTGCATACTGGTGGCGATGGAATACGCGCCGTTTGGATTGTTTACCTGTTGCCAATAGTTCTGCACCACCTTGCCCATTTCGGACACTTGGCGCGTGGTCGCTTGGATGCTTTTCCCCGCTTTGCTGGCAGTCTGCGCCGTTTCGCTTTCGGCTTGGCTGGCGGTGCGGCTGGCATTTTCCTGCGCCTTCGCCTGCTCATTCAGCGCGGCGGTGGCTTTTTTCGCCGCTTCCACCGTAGCTTTGCCTGTCTCATCCACCACCACGGTATAGCCATAAGCGGCGGCAGTCGCTTTCGCCCATGCTGCCTGCTGCGCATCGCCGCTGTTTGCCATTGCCTGCGCGGTTTTTTCCACCGCCTTGTGCATTTCGCCTGCGGACACCTTGCCTTGGCGGTAAGCATCTTCCACCCGCGCAAACGCCTGTTGCATTTCGCGGGCGGATAACGTCATCGCCTCCTTGCTTTGCACGCCCAATTTTTTGAACGCGGCGGCGGTGGGGTCAATTTCGCCGCGCAATTCTTGCAAGCGCAAATCGGCGGCTAAAATGCCGTCTTCCACATCGCGCATCGCCAGCTTGCCCGCCTTGCCTAGTTCGCTGTATTGCGCTTTGATGGCGGCAATATCTTGCTCGTTGGCAGCGTTTTTCAGGCTGCCTGCAAGGGCTTGGCGAATCAGCAGCGCGGCATCCACGCCTTTTTGCTGCAATACCTCAAAGCTGCCTGCTAGCTTGTTCACATTATCCAGCGCGCCCGCAGTCGCCTTACCCACCGCCGCCGTTGCCGCGCCCATATCTACACCCAATTCCGAGGCAGCGGCTTGCGCATCTTTGAACGATTTTTCTAGGGCTTTGGCTTTTTGCTCTGCTTCGCTCAAAGCGGCAGCGTGCTGCTGGGTTGCTTGCGTGGCGTTTTGCGTGCCATTGGCGATTTGCTCATAGGCTGCGCCCGCGCTGCGTCCTGTTTGCGCGATGTTGTCCAGCGTCTTGCTCAACGCGCTGTCAAACGCCATTGCCTGCTCATGCGCCTGCTGCAAATTTTCATCCGCCGCTTGGCGCAACTCTGCGGCATAGGCTTTCAGGCTGTCTCCCGTTTCCTTGGCAAACAAACCAGTTAATTTGCCCAGCCCCGCCGACAAGTCCGCAATAATGTTTTTCACCGCAGCGGCAAACACATTAAACGCAATCTTAACCGCATCTACCCCATCCGAAATCGCCGCTACGGCAATCGCTACACCATTTAACGCCCCTTGCAACAGCGTGATTTTCTGCTCGCCGTCGCCCATCGCGCCAAACACATCCGAAACTGTATCGGATAGCGTGCCAAACACCTCCGCCACCGTGCCGCCGATTTGTTTCAACAGTTCGTAAACCTGCTGCAAACCATCGCGCAACTGCGCCCCGTTGGCGGATTGCATCAGCTCGTGAAATTTGGCTTGCGCCACATCCAACGCCGCGCCAATGTCTTTAAACACCGCCACCGCCGCTTCGGTAACGCCGCCTTGCCCCACGCTCAACAAAAATTCGTTGTAACGGTTGGTCAATAGGTTAATCTGCCCCGTTAATGTTTTCACATTTTCGGCAGCCGTCGGCGCAAAGGCTTCCTGCATCGCTGCGCCGAATTTGGGCAGGAATTTTTCGGCGGAAATGCCGTTTGCCACCATCTTTTCCAATTCGGCGGTGGTAACGCCCATTGCTTTGGCAGCCAGCGACATGGCAGGGGTCAAACGCTCGCCCAGTTGCTGGCGCAACTCCTCCATGCTCACTTTGCCCTTGCCCGCAATCTGGCTCAAAGCAAGGAACACGCCGTTGGCTTCATCCGCCGACAAGCCCATCGCCGCCACCGCATTCGCCACGCCGCTGAATACCTGTTGCGTTTCTTCCTGCGAGATATTCAGGTTTTTGGCTGCCGCCGCAAGCTGGGCGTAGCCATTTGCCGCGCTGGTCATCTCCAAACCTAAACGGTTCGCTTCTTGGCGCACAAATTCTAGCTGCTCTTTACCCGCTTCCAAGCCATCAAAGGCATAAGTAAAGCGGGTTTGGATGCTCTGCATCTGGCGCGTTGCCGACAACACCTCGTGCAAGGCTTTGCCCAGCGCCGCCACAGACAATACCGAAGCCGCCGCCTTCAATCCAATGCTGGCAATGGATTGCGACAACACCGTCGGCTGCGACACAGGCAGGTTGCGCACTCCCTGCCCCAAAGTATTCAGGCTGCCATAGCTGCCGCCAATGCTTTGCCGCAACTGCGCTAATTCCTGATTGATTTGCGCGATGGCACGGCTAAATTCCGCCGTCTGCGCCCGAAAGCGCATATTAAAATCAAGGTTTGCTGCCATATTGATACCCATAAAAAAGGCAGCCTGAAAAAGGCTGCGTTATTCCACTTCCAACTCCACTAAATCCAACTGCGGTGCGGTTTCTAAAATCTCCCCCGTGCTGCGCTCGTAAAACACGCTGTCGCCCGCCTTGTAGCCCGCCCCGCGCAGATGCACCACATTGCCTGCGGCGGTTTGGGCGGCATAGCCTGTGCCCTCCGCAGCGGTAATTTTCGCCACGGCGCGGGTTTGGCGTTTGAAGATGCTGTCAAATTGTTGCAATAGGTTCATTTCAGGCTGCCTTTCATGGTTATTCCC
>CAUQDE010000170.1:0-4500 GCA_963516425.1 uncultured Kingella sp. | reverse complement strand
ATGTGTTTATTTACAGCTTCCGCGGCGTATTGAACGCGCAAGCCAATCCGTTTCATTATGTGTACAGCGCGATACCGCCGAGCGTGCGCAAAAGCATTGTGCTGCAAAACTTGGCTTCGGGCGAGATGATGCAGGCGTTTATTTCGTCTATCCGCATGGAGGGCGGGCAAATGGGCTGGCAGATTGAAAACACGGTGATTTACGCCAACCGCAGCGGCGTGTTGATGCAGATTGGGCTGGATGGCGAGAAAACGGCGAAAACGGATAAATATCGCCAGTTTTTGAATTTGGCGCAGTCTTTTATGCATCAGTTTCAGTAATCGGTTTTCAGGCTGCTTTGGGTTGATGAGGCAGCCTGAAAATCTTTGGGGAACAGACAAATGGATTATCCGAATGATTATTTAACCGAAGAGCGGCTTGGCGAGATTTTTCAGATTGCGCAACCTGATATAGCGTTTGTGCACAACAAAATAGTGCCCGATTCGGGAATTAAAAACCGCCCCGATTATCGCTTTGAATCGCTGAAATTGATTGTGGAATTTGATGGCAATCAGCATTACCAAGACGCTGCGGTGATTGTGCGCGATCGGGAAAAAGACAGGGTTTACACGGTGATGGGCTATCGCGTGCTGCGTATTCCGTATTTTGTGCAGATGACGCAAGCCTTGTTGCAAGAATGCTTTGGCGCGCCGATTGTTTATCATCAGGTTTATCCGCATGGTTTTATTGATGCCAAAGCGGTGTTGCCTGCGAATTTTTGTGAACTGGGTGTGCAGCGTTTTATGGCGGATTTGGTGCGGTTTAGCGCGTATCGGGCGGAGATTTTGCAATCGTTGCGGGAAAAGGTGGCAGAAAAAGGGGATGTGGATTTAGTCGTCCCGCCATCGTTAAGAGCATGGCTGCTGGATAAGGCAGCCTGAAAACCCTTCCCTGCCTATTTTCAGGCTGCCTTCATACTTCCTATCGCTATGCCTTCATTGCTTTTTTCTCACACACTTTATCTTGCTGCGCTATGCCTTGGCATCATGGCGAGTTTCAGGCTGCCTGAAACGGGGTCGTGGGTGCTTTGGGCGGCTGCGCTGTTGGCGGTATCGGCATGGGCGGTTTATGGTGCAAAGCGCAATCGCTTGGGGCATTTTCAGGCTGCCTTTGCGCTGGCGTGTGCGCTATTGGGCGCGGCGTATGGCGTGGCGCGTACGCAGATGGCGCTTAATCATCAATGGACTGTTGCCAATTCGGCGCAGTCCGTTTTGTTGCGCGTGCAGGTTACGGGGCTGCCAGAGCGCGATGAGCTGGGCAGAACGCGCTTTGTGGGCGTGGGGCAGGCGGATGATGGGCGCTCGTATCGGCTGTTGTTTGCGGATTATGCGGCGCGGGATTGGCGCGTGGGCGAAGTGTGGCAGGTGAAGGCGCGGGTAAAGGCGGCGGTGGGGATGCGCAATGCGGTGGGGTTTGACAGCGAAGCGTGGGCGTTGGCGAATGGTTTGGATGGCACGGCTTCGTTGGCAAAGGAGCGTTTCAGGCTGCCTGAACGGGCGCGGTGGACGTGGTTTAATCGGCAGCGCGAAGCGGTGGTGCGCGCTTGGCAGGGCGCGGCGGTGCGTTATCCGCAGGGGGCGGGGCTGATGCGTGCGCTGGCGGTGGGCGATAAAAGTGGCGTGTCGGCGCAAACTTGGGCGGCGGTGCGCCCGCTGGGGCTGAATCATCTGTTGAGCATTTCGGGCTTGCACGTGGGCATGGTGGGCTGGTTGGCGGCTTGGCTGGCAACGCTGTTGCTGCGCGTGTTGCCGCGTGTGCCGCAATCGCCGCGCGTGTGGGCTTCGGCGGCGGGCTGGGCGGCGGCGGTGGTTTATGCGGGGCTGGCGGGGTTTGATGTGCCTGCGCTGCGCAGCGTGTTGATGATTGGCGTGTTTGCGTGGGTATGGGCGCGGCAGCAGCGGGCAGGCTCGTGGCACACTTGGTGGACGGCGATGGCGGTGGTGTTGCTGTGGCAGCCTGCGGCGGCGTTGTCGGCGGGATTTTGGCTGTCGTTTGGGCTGGTGGGCGCGTTGATTTGGGCAACGGCGGGGCGCAAAACGCCGCGCGATGTGCTGGACTACATCCATAACGATGATTTCAGGCTGCCGCAATTAACGTGGTGCGACAAGCTGCGGCTGGCGGCGCAGGCGCAATGGGCGGCGACGCTGCTGGGCGGGGTGGCGACTATTGCGCTGTTTGGCTTGCTGCCCGTGTTTTCGCCGCTTGCCAACGCGCTGGCGATTCCGCTGTTTTCGTGGCTACTCGCGCCGCTGGCGTTGTTGGCATCCGCCTTGTCGTTTGACGCGCCCAAGCTGGCGGCGGCTTGGCTGGGCGAAAACGTGGTGGCGGCGATTCAATGGGCGGGGGCGCGGTTGCCCGAAATGGCGTTTGCCCACGCGCCCGCGCCGTTATTGCTACTGGCGGCGATGGGTGCGCTGCTGTTGTTGTTGCCTAACGGCACGCGCGTGAAACCGCTGGCGTGTTGCGCGTTGGCGGCGTTTGCGCTGTATCGCCCACCCCAGTCTGCCGCACAAGGCAGCCTGAAAATTACCGTGTGGGATGTGGGGCAGGGTTTGTCTGTTTTGCTGCAAACTTCGTCGCAAAATATTTTGTATGACAGCGGCACGGCACACGCCGCCGAAATGGCTCTGTTGCCCAACCTACGCGCCGCAGGCATCACGCGCCTAGATGCCATCATCGCCTCGCACCACGACGACGACCACGACGGCGGTTTGCCCGCCGTGCAACAACGTTACCCCGCCGCAACCCTATGGGCAGGGCAGCCTGAAAACTACCCCCGCGCCCAATACTGCCAAAGCGGCAAAACATGGACGGCAGACGGCGTATATTTTGAATGGCTCACCCTGCCGCGCATGCCCAGCACGCCCGACAATGACGCAAGCTGCGTGCTGCGCGCCATCGCAGGCAGCCACGCGCTGCTGATTACGGGCGATTTGAGCGCGCGCGGCGAAGCGCAACTGCTCGCGCAATACGGCGACGCGCTGCAAAGCGACGTGCTGATTTTGGGACACCACGGCAGCCAATCATCCAGCAGCAGCGCGTTTATCCACCACGTTGCTCCGCGCTGGGCGATTGCCAGCAGCGGCTTTGCCAACGCCTACCGCCATCCGCATCCCGATGTAATCAACCGCCTTGCCGCGCACGGCGTAACCCTACTGCGCACCGACACCCAGGGCGCGTGGGTGATTACGCTGGCAGGCGATGAAGCGAGCGTGCGGCAGTTGGCGCGGGTGAAATACTGGTGGCAGAAAAAGCCGTTTGACGGCGCGTAAACGTTTTCAGGCTGCCCTTGGCATAACAGCATAGAGGCAGCCTGAAAACCGACAATCTGCATCACCCCGCGCTCAACGCCTGCCACACCCGCAGCGCATCGCGCGTTTCCTTCACATCGTGCACGCGCACAATCTTCGCCCCCTGCCGCACGGCAAACAGCGCGGCGGCAACGCTGCCCGCCACGCGCTCGGCGGGCACTTCGCGCCCCGTTAGCGCGCCAATCATGCTCTTGCGCGACACGCCCACCAGCTGCGGCAAATCGTGCCGCAAGGGCAAACAGTTCAGCTGCTGCATCAGCGCGATGTTGTGCGCCAGCGTTTTGCCAAAGCCAAAGCCCACGTCCAACACCAGCCGCTCGGCGGCGATGCCTGCCGCAAGGCAAGCCGCCGCCCGCGCATCCAGATACTGCGCCACTTCCGCCGCAATGTCGCCATATTGCGGATTGTTTTGCATGTTTTCAGGCAGCCCTTTCATGTGCATCAAACACACGCCCGCCTGCGACTGCGCCACAATCTCCACCGCGCCCGCATCCTCCAAGCCCTGCACATCGTTGATGATGTCCGCCCAGCCGCGTTCCAGCGCCGCCCGCATCACGACGGCGCGGCGCGTGTCCAAGCTAACCGGCACATTCCACCGCGCCAGCTCCGCCAAAATCGGCTGCACGCGCTGCCATTCCGCCTCGGGCGGCACATAATCCGCATTCGGGCGCGTGGATTCGCCGCCAATGTCCAAAATATCCGCCCCGTCTTCAAGCAGCTGCTCGGCGTGCTTTAAGGCAGCCTGAACGCTTTGCGAATACGTTCCCCCGTCGGAAAACGAATCGGGCGTGATGTTGATGATGCCCATGATTTTGGGCGCGCTCAGGTCTAGCGTGAAACGGGCGGTTTGCCAAATGGTGTGCATGGTTACTCCTCAAAAAACGCGCATGATAGCGCAGGAAAGGCTGTTTTTCATGCCAAGAAACGGCGCGGCAAGCCGATTCGGCTATAATCCACGCTTTTTTAACAACAAACGATAAGGAACACTCATGGATAACACCCAATACTACGGCGCGGTAAGCCGCTTTTTCCACTGGACGATGGCGGCGGCGTTTGCCTTTATGCTGTTTACGGCGATTCAATTCAAACAAGAAAATTACAGCTGGATGGGCGCGCACAAAACCACAGGCTTCGTGCTCACCATTTTGGT
>CAUQDE010000169.1:0-4502 GCA_963516425.1 uncultured Kingella sp. | reverse complement strand
TAATGATTTTCAGGCTGCCTGAAACCTGTTCCGATGTCTGAATCGCTTTCTTTTACGCAACGGGGCATCCGCCCGGTTAACAAACTGATTTGCTTGTCGTTGGTATCCGTCGCTTTATTGGTGCTGGATAACCATTTTTCCGCCGTGAAAACCGCCAAGCAATACGTTGCCACCTCGCTTTATCCCTTGCAATGGTTAGCCAACAAGCCTGTTGAATGGTATGAATACAGCAACGCCTTGTTGCAATCGCAAACCTATCTGCTCAGCGAAAATCAACGCTTAACGCAAGAAAACGCCAAACTGCGTTTGCACGCCAGCCAAGTGGATATGCAAACCAAGCAGTTGGAAGAATTGCAATCGTTGTTGGCATTGAAAAACCACGGTTTAACCATCACCACCGCCGCCGAAATCATTTCCAACGGCAAAGAACCCATAGGTAGCAAAGTCATCATCAACAAAGGCGCAAACGACAACATTCGCGCAGGCGATGCCGTGGTGGATGATGCGGGCTTGATGGGGCAAGTAACCCAAGTGCATCCGCTTACCGCCGAAGTGCATTTGCTCACCGACACCACCAACACCATCCCCGTTATGGTGGCGAGAACAGGCGTTCGCACCTTGCTTTATGGTGGCGGCGGCAATATTGAGCTGCGCTATTTCCCCACCGATGCCGATTTGCAGCCGAATGATGTTTTGGTGACTTCGGGCTTGGATAGCGTGTATCCCGCAGGCATTCCCGTCGCCAAAGTCTTGCTTACCAGCCGCAATGCGGGCACGCCTTTTTACCGCACCGAGCTTAAACCGATGGCCGCGCTGCGGGTAAGCAAATACGTTTTGGTGTTGCCGCAAACCGATTCTTCTCTTATTCAGGCTGCCTCTGCGGCGGCAGATTCTTCTTCTGCAAAACCATGACCGAATCCGAAACCCTGTATAGTAAAATTCCAAAACGCTTGATTTACATTAGCTTTTTGCTGACTATTTTGATTGATTTCATCCCGCTTTCAGGCAGCCTGTTTCATTGGCTGCCTGAATTTACAGCGTTGATGCTGATGTATTGGATTATCAACCGTCCGCAAAACGTGGATATCGGCACCGCTTTTATCCTCGGCTTGTTGATGGATATCGGCACCAACGCTTCGCTGGGCGGGCACGCGCTTGCCTACGTTATCGCCGCATATATCGTTATCCAAAACCGCCGTCAGATTGTGTTGTACCACTACGGCGTGCAGGCAGTGGTGATTTTTGCCGCCTTGCTGTGCAGCGAAATGATTTTGACGGTAGTGCGCTGGCGGTACACGCATCATTTTTATGGTTGGACAGTCTTTCTCTCGCCCGTTGTCGGCGCTTTGCTGTGGCCGTTGTTGAATAAAATCATGGTCTCTCTCTTGAATTTTCTGAACTCTCGCCGATGAAAACACCTCGTCAATTTTCAGGCAGCTTTCCGCAACCCACTCACAACCGCCAGCGCGATTTTATTTGGCGCTTGGTGGCTGCTTTTGTTTTTATTCTGATTTTCTTTGGCATTTTGGCGGCGCGTTTTGTGTTTTTGCAAGTGTATAAGCACAACGAATACGTTGCCCAAGCCACCACCAACCGCATCACGCTGATTCCCACCCCGCCGATTCGCGGCGAAATTACCGATGTGAACGGCGTGGTGTTGGCGCAAAACTATCCCGCTTACTCGCTGGAAATCATCCCCAACCAAGTGGAAGGCAAGGTGGAGGATTTGATTGAATCGCTCAAAGCCTATGTGAATTTGACCGAAGACGATTTGCGCCGTTTCAAAAAATTCCGTGCCGATTACCGTTCGTATGAAAAAGTCCCGTTAAAGCTGAAACTGACCCCCGACGAAGCCTCGGTGCTCGCCGCGCAGCTGTACCGCTTCAAAGGCGTGGAAATCAATGTGCGCACATTCCGCGAATATCCGTTTGGCGCATTAACCGCGCACTTTTTGGGCTATATCGGGCGCATCAGCGATAAAGACATGGACAAGCTGGTGGAAAACAAGCGCGAAACCGCTTACCGCGGCACCACGCACATCGGCAAATCGGGCTTGGAAGCGTATTACGAAGAGCAGCTACACGGCGCACCGGGTTATCAAGAAGTGGAAAAAGATGCGGCGGGCAATATTGTGCGCGTGATTCGTTCCGACCCCTCGCAAACGGGGCAAACGCTGCGTTTGGCGATGGACATCCGTTTGCAAAAAGAAGCCGACCGCTTGATGGGCAACCGCCGTGGCGCGTTGGTGGCGATAGACCCGCAAACAGGCGGCGTGTTGGCGTTTGTGTCCAAGCCCAATTTTGACCCCAATGTGTTTATTGACGGCATTGACAGCGACACTTGGAAATTGCTTAACGAAAACTGGCAACGACCTTTAATCAATCGCGTTACGCAAGGGATGTATCCTCCCGGTTCAACCTTTAAGCCGTTTATGGCGATGACGCTGCTGGAAAGCGGCAAAATTGGGCAGGGCACATACGTTCCCGCCCCTGGTGCATGGAGCATCCCAGGGACGAAGCACCAATTTCGCGATGCGGCGCGGGGTGGGCATGGCTCGGTTACGCTGCTACGGGCGATTCAAGTGTCGTCTGATACTTTTTTCTATCGCCTAGGCTATGAATTGGGGATAGAAAAAGCCTTTCCGTATCTGGCTTCGTTTGGCTTTGGCGAGCGCACGGGCATTGATTTGCCGGGCGAGTATCGCGGCATTTTGCCCAGCCCTGCTTGGAAGGCAAAACGCTGGGCGAAAGGCTCGGAAAAGCAGAAGCGTTGGAATCCCGCCGAGATGGTGCCGGTGAGCATCGGGCAGGGCTATAACACGTTCACGCCGCTGCAAATGGCGCACGCCACCGCCACGCTGGCAAACAACGGCACGGTGTATCGCCCGCATTTGGTGAAAGAGCTGCTGGACCATGAAAATCAACAAATCACCGTGATTGACCCCAAGCCCGAGCGCGTGTTGCCGTATAAACAAAGCAATTTCAATTATGTGAAACGTGGGATGCAACTGGTGTTGCAAGGCGGCGGCACGGCGGCCAAAATCGGCGCGGGCTTGCGCTACACCATGGGCGGCAAAACGGGCACGGCGCAAGTGGTGCAAATCGCGCAGGGCAAAAGCTATAACGCCGCCGCGCTGCGCGTGCAACACCGCGACCACGCTTGGTTTATCGCCTTTGCGCCTGTGGACAAGCCGCAAATCGCCGTTGCCGTGATTTTGGAAAACGCAGGCTGGGGCGTGAACGCCGCGCCCGTGGCACGCCATCTGATTGATTATTATCTGTTGCAATTGAAGCAGGATAAAGTGAGCAAAGACATCACGGGTGCGCGCCGCACGAGCAATCCGTTGCTGCAACTTTCCGTGCCGACGGCGCAACGGAAAAACAATGTTCAGGCTGCCTTTGAAGCGGCGGCGCAGGAAAAAGCGGCGCGCGCGCATCCCGATTTTCAGGCTGCCTCAAATCCTGCTTCTGCCCCAGCGTCTGCGCCTACCGCTGCGCCCGCCAAGAGACCGTAATCATGCAAGAACACAACGATAACCTGCTCATTAAAGCCAAACGCTTATTTTGGAACCCGCTAGACCCGTGGCTGTTTTACGCCATGCTGGCTGTGTATTTGATGAGTATGTTTTTGCTTTACTCCGCCGATGGGCAAGACATCGGACGGCTGGAAAACAAAACCCTGCACACCATTTTGGGCGTGGGGTTGCTGCTGATTTTTGCGCGGATTCGCCCCAATATTTTGAGCAATTTTGCCCTGCCGATTTATGTGCTGGGCGTGGTTCTGCTGCTGGGCGTGCATTTTTTTGGCATTACGGTAAACGGCTCAACGCGCTGGCTTAACTTGGGCTTTGTGCGCTTGCAGCCGTCTGAAATCATGAAAATTGGGCTGCCGATGACGGTGGCGTGGTTTTTCCAGCGCTATGAGAATAATTTGTCGTGGTTTCATTATCTTGCCGCACTGGTGCTTATCGTTGTGCCAGTTGCGCTGATTTTGAAGCAGCCTGATTTGGGCACTGCCACGCTGATTATGGCTTCGGGCTTATTTGTGATTTTCTTTGCGGGGCTGCCGTGGAAAGCGCTGCTGGTTTCCTTGATTGCCTTTGCCGCCGCGCTGCCGCTGATGTGGAACTACGGCATGCACGATTACCAAAAACAGCGCGTGCTTACCCTGCTAGACCCGTCCAAAGACCCGCTGGGCGCGGGCTATCATATTTTGCAATCCATGATTGCGATTGGCTCGGGCGGCGTTTGGGGCAAGGGCTGGCTTAACGGCACGCAAACCCATCTGGACTACATCCCCGAATCCACCACCGATTTCATCTTTGCCGTGTATGGCGAAGAATTTGGCTTAATCGGCAATATTTTGTTGTTGATTGTGTATTTGGTGATACTCGGGCGCGGCTTGGTGATTGCGGGGCAGGCGAAAACGCTCTACAACCGCACGCTGGCCGGCGCGCTCACGATGACGTTTTTCTGCTACGCCTTTGTGAACATGGGCATGGT
>CAUQDE010000168.1:0-4510 GCA_963516425.1 uncultured Kingella sp. | reverse complement strand
GCATCCTGCACCTTGCCAAACGCCCGCACCACCTGCTGCAACACCCCCAGCGACAACGCCCCCGCAATCAAACTCGGACCCAAAGCAATATACGGCACCACCACTGCAAACTGCAAATACGACCAACGCACCAAATCAAAATACAAATAATGCGCATACAACACAAAATTATTCCGCCGCACCGCCCCAAACAAAACACGCAAATTTTCAGGCTGCGCCCGCCCCGCATCACCCTCCCCCAACACCAACTCCTTACGATACGCCGCCTCCACCCGCTGATTGTTGTACTCCAACCCCGGCAGCTTCACCCCCACCGCCGCCAAAACCACCGTCCCCACAATCGAAAACACCAAAGCCACGAACACCAACGAATGCGGCACATGCCCCACCCAAGGCAACACCGTAACCTTCTCGCTCAACGTCCACAAAAGCGGCAAAAACGCCACCAAAGTCAAAACCGCCCGAATAAAACTCTCCCCCAAAGCCTCCATCGTCCGCGCAAAACGCATCGTATCCTCCTGAATGCGCTGCGAAGCCCCCTCCACCTGCCGCACCCAATGCCAGTTCGCCTCATAATATTCCGTCATCGCCGAACGCCAACGAAAAATGTAATGCTTGCTAAAAAAATCCAACAAAACCGTCAGCGCAATAGACACCCCCGCAATTTTCGCAAACACCAACAACTTAGCCAAAAACTGCGGAAACGTAACCGAATTAGGCGACTTCAAAACATCCTGAATCCCATCATAAAACACCCCGAACCACTCGTTAATTTGCACATCCAATTCCACCTTAAACCAAATGGAAGCCAAAATCACAGCCGCCCCAAGCCAAGCCCATACTCGCCACTTATCATTCAAAAAGAAACAACGAAACATAAAATTCCCGCAATCATCAAAAAAGCGCACATTTTAACAAAACCTAACCCAGTAGCCTGAAAATAAATAACACAATGATTTAAAACAATAAATATCAATACAACAAAACTGGCAACCAAATTTCAGGCTGCCCAAATAAAAATATGACAAATTTTGTCGCTTTTTCTTGCCAAAACAAAAATTGTTAGCTAGAATACGCCCATCTTGCACAGTTAAACGCAATTTTGCATATCTCCAAAGAATAATTTCCCAGCACGTTCCCCGCCGAACGTGCTATTTTTTTGCTTTAAAAAAGCATAAAACCCCCAAAACACGCAATGCAAAAAAAAGGTAAAATCAAATTAAAATAATGTGTTATATTTGGAATATAAATTGCTAAAATACAAAACATTTACTCTCAAAGTTTGTTCGCACGATAAAGGACAAGAATCATGAAACACAAAAAACAACTTCGTCTCAAACCCATAATCATAGGTTTAGCATCAATCTGCTACATCGTCCCCGTGGCAAATGCAGTATTGATTAACGAGGATTTCACAAAAGGGCAAACTACGCAGAAGTGGTATATGCCGCTGCCAGGCGGGGGTATGTCCTATGATCCCGCCAGTAGACCATCTTTTAATTCCGCATGTTTAACCTCTCGCGCTGCTCCCACTACTGGCACAGCTAGAGGAGCGTATATTGACGACCCTAAAAATCCTAAAGCCGCTGCAAATCCAGGCACCCCAGGATCACCTGGTAAATGCGCCGGCGCTAATGATGAAGATGGGAAAGGTGCGTTACGTTTAACACCTGCCAAAAATCAACAAGTGGGCGGCATCGTTTCTACTGATCCTTTCCCCACCAATGATGGCGTAGATATTACCTTTACTACCTACACATGGGGTGGTTCAGGTGCCGATGGTATGACTTTCTTCTTGGCAGATGCCAGTCGTCCTATTACATTAGGTGCATCAGGCGGCTCACTAGGCTATTCGTGCTCCAACATAAACCCAATGTATAACGGTGTAGACGGCGGTTACATGGGCATTGGTATGGATGAATTCGGTAACTTCTTAAATGGCGCGACGGATACACCATGGTCTGGTAACTATACCACCAGCAGTCCAGTTGGCGACAACACCCGAACAGGGCCTGATTTGAAACCTGATGGAGGAAGACGCTCAGGTTATAATGATTTTTATAACACTATTGGTATCCGTGGTAAAGGTAATATTGCGTTCAGTTATCTCTATAATGACTGGTTGCAAGATATTTATACCTACCATGGCTGGGGTAAAGTACCTAGCGCCACATTGCAGGCTTTCAAAAATAATTGGTGGACAAGCAAATATAGCGGCTCCAATGATCAGCCACAACACCACATTATGCATATGTGCCGTTATGGGTATCAAACTATTCCAAAAGAGTATCTTCCTTCTGGAAAACAAAACCTAAGAGTAGATGATACAAATGCTACTCCAGAGCCCATTCGCCTGTATGACTATAAATACTTAGCATATAAAAAATTGCCACGATCAATGAGCTTTCCACGCGTTGCAAACCGCACACAAGCAAAACCCATCCAATATCGGATTCGCATTGATAAAACAGGTAAAGGCAGCGTGTGGTATTCCTATGATGGTGGTGAATTCCAATCCATTATGTCTGAACAAGATTTGGTAAAAACCAATGGTCCGTTGCCTAAGGCATTCCGTTTTGGCTTTATGGCCTCAACAGGTGGCTCTGATAACAACCACGAAGTAACTTGCTTTAAAGCCTCATCTATTACCGAATCCGAAGGTAATATCTCGGTGAACAACCCAGATTCGCAAATCGTAGAAAACACCCAAGTTTACATGACTTTCTACAATAACTATTTCTGGACTGGGCAAGTTCAAGCCAAGAATTTGTTGATTAAAAACGGCAAGGCAAGCGTTGCACCGCAAGCAGCTTGGGATTCAGCTTGCTTGCTGGATGGTGGTACTGCCGATGCAGATGCTGGAACGTGTAGCGCAACAGGCAAAACAGGTTTAACCCGCCGCGATTACACTACCCGAAATTTGGTTACATGGAATGGCAACCAAGGTGTGAAACTCACTTGGGGCAACCTAACCAACGACCAAAAAGCCAGCCTGAAACACGATGGCGAAAACGATGCGCGTGGCGAAGCACGCTTGAACTATTTACGTGGCGATCGCACCAACGAAGCATCGGATGCTACTGTTGTGAATGGTTTCCGTGCGCGCCGCAGCGTGTTAGGCGACATCATCAACTCGTCACCATTGTGGGTAGGTTATCCTGACAAAGATTACAGCACGGTTAACCCAAGCTTTAACGATAAAGTAACAGGAGCCACTGGTGCAGAAGCTGCCGCCACTCAAAACTATGCCGCTTACAAAGCAAGCCGCATGAGTCGCAGCAATGTTGTTTACGCAGGCTCTAATGATGGCTTCTTGCATGGTTTCCGCGCAGGTTCGCATACTGCTGCCGGCAAAGTAAATCTGGCAACCAGTGATGGTTTTGAGCTGATGGCTTACATGCCTTCTAGCGTGTTGAAACGCATATCCAGAGTAAGAGTTACTGGCGGTTCGCCTAACTACGCTCAAGACTTTACTCACGAGCAATATGCCCACAACTACTACAACGATGCGCCTCCTGCAACAGGCGACGTATTCTATGGCGGTCAATGGCATACTTGGCTGATGAGTGGTTTGGGCGCAGGTGGTAGCACTGTTTACGCTTTGGATGTAACCGACCCTGACAACTTTACTGCCGCTAATGTAATCGGTGAGTGGTCAAATGGCGATGCGCCTATTTGGAATAATTTGCACAACTCTTACGGCACGCCTGTATTCGGTCGCTTCCACGATGGCAACTGGGGTGCGGTGTTTGGTAATGGTTGGTGCAACACCAAAGATGAAGAAAACGGCAACTGTACCGCTAGCGATGGCGAAGCGGGTATTTATGTGATGTCTATCAATCAAACCACAGGCGCGCCTTCATTTGTGTTTATCGGCACAGGCGAGCGTGGCACGAAAGATGATCCAAACGGCATTGCATACGTTACCCCGTTTGACGTAGATGGCGACAACATTTACGACTATGCCTACGCCGGCGACATCAAAGGCAATGTTTGGCGCTTTGACTTGAACGCCAACACTGCAGCCGGATGGACAAGCGTTACGCCAAATAAACTATTTGAAACTCGTAGCAACCCTGTAAACACAGGAAGACAGCCTATCTCTTCTCGTGTGGTTGTGTCTCAAAACAGACTGATTGGCGCTGACCCGATTATTAACTTCGGTACGGGTATCCGCATAAACGGCTATTTGGATAGTGATGATGCTTATGCACAAGGCATCCAAAGTATTTATGGTTTGCGCGATACAACGGCAGTGAACCGCCAACCCATGCCTCAAGTAACCTATGCACAGCTGCAAGAGCAAAAAGTAACGGGCAACAAATTGTCCACCAATGAAATTGACTGGGGTAGCAAAAAAGGCTGGTATATGAATCTGGGTAAAACAGAACGTAGCGATGGTAAAACAGCCTACGAACAAGTTATCTATGATATTACCTTGCAGGCAAATCGCTATGTATTGGTGAATACCTATATTGATGCGAAATCTGCAACGCTCACTTGCGATACA
>CAUQDE010000167.1:0-4522 GCA_963516425.1 uncultured Kingella sp. | reverse complement strand
CAGACTTTGTTGTTTTGGCAGAAGCAAGCTATGCAGATTTTTCCAAAATGGAAAAAGTGAATGATGAAAACATTCAAAAAGCACTGATGGATAAAAATGAAGAAATGGAGATAACCCAGAGCCTAGCTACTTATATTACAAATAATTATGAACTAGCTGCCCACTGGAAAGATAGGGGCAGCTTGTTTACGCCTTCATCAGAAGGGCAATCCAGTGGTTTCTCTGCCACGCTGTTTAAAAAGAAAAATACTGATGATGAATATGTGCTGGCTTTGCGTGGAACCAAAGGCTACAAAGACTTATTAGTTGCCGATGGTGGAGATATTGTCAATGATGGTTTGGCGCATTATCAAATTGTGGATATGTATAATTTTTGGCAGCAAATCAAGGCTGAAAAAGGAAAGCCCTATAATGTGATGTATATTGATACCCAGACCATCCCCATTCATGCTAAGGGTATATATAATAATACTTGGTATGTTGACCATATCAAAAACCTTGATGATTTCAAGAACTTGATACGTAAGGAAAAGATAAACATAGAAAATATTGATGGCATTGAAGGCGTTTTTATTGATTCTGGGGAAATTAAACTAATCAGAAAAGGATATTCAGACCAATTATACGAAGTGGGCGATGAGCGGCAAACAGGTTTAGGTATTAAAATAAAAACACCCATAGTAACAACTGGACATAGTTTGGGTGGGCATTTGTCTGCTGCATTTTCGCGTTTGTTTCCCGATGAAACTGAACATTCTTATTTCTTATATGGTAAACGGTGCTGGATTTGGTGCAGCGGGTAATCCGATTGGTTATATAGCTTCAGATTCACAAAAAAATATTGCTTTGGTCTTTTCTACTTTAAATGGAGCCAATCAATTTGATAAAAACAAAGTAACCAATTTGATTGGTGATAAAAATATAGATGTGGTTGCTAATGATTGGTTCTTCGGTTTATCGCAACCAGGAGCGATGCCTGAATTATTTATTGAAAAAGGTTTTACTGGTCCGACATTTGGGCACGGGGTAACTCAAATGAGCGATACCATGATGGTTGCTTCCCTGTTTTTTGCATTAGACAGCAGCCTGAATAATCAAAACATTGCCATATCACTTGACACACTTAATCTTATATTTCAGGCTGCCGTTAATGAAGATGAGCAAACGCTTGAAAATATTGTGTATCGCCTAGATAAGCTATTACGCGGACAAAATGCCGAAGCATTGCCCACCAACCGCAATGAGCTTCATGCTCGCATTCAAACATTACAAGGAGAAATCAAGTCAGATAAACATAAAGTACTGTTTATTAACAATAAAGATCAGTTAATTCACATAGCAGAGCGAGACACCCAAGCGGGATTGGCTGCGCGTTATGCTTTACGCGAATTAAATCCTTTCCTTGTGCTCGGCTTTGATTATTCCACACTTAATCAAAATCAAGAATTAAATCTCTATTCTGCTGATACGCCTAATGGCATGAGCAAAGTCTATATTCAAAAACGTGCCGAGATGCTCAGACTAATGCAAGTTCAAAATATGGGCAATACCAATACTGGTGAAATAAACAAACTAGATAGATCTTATTATGCAGATTTAAGTAGTGAAATAAAGATAGGCAATATCGTTAATATCGTTGATGGTGCTGCTACTAAAGTTGTTGATGCCGCTGTTGAACCATTTGATGAAAATCCAGTTACGCTCTTCGGTACAGATAAATCCGACATACAAGGCTTAACTGGTGGTATTAAAGATGACTTTATCTTTGGTGGTGCTGGTTCAGACACGCTTATAGGCGGTTTGGGCGAAGACTATTTAGAAGGTGGCGCTGGTAATGACACCCTATATGCGGGTACAGAGCCTTACGATACTGAAGATAAATCCACCAATACTCTATTTGGTGGTTTAGATAGCGACACTTTGTACGGCGCAGCAGGTAATGACATTCTCTATGCTGGCAATGAAGCATTTGACGAAAATGATATATCTACTAACCGCTTGCATGGAAACGGCGGTAGCGACATCCTTTACGGTGGCGCAGGCATGGATATGCTATACGGCGCAGACGATATGGAGGGCGCAACTGACAACAGCACAGATTTTTTATATGGTGGCAAAGGTTCAGACTCACTTTACGGCGGAGCAGGCGATGATTTCCTGTTTGCTGGCAACACCAAAAAAGGCGAAGGCGATACTTCCGACAATATGCTAGATGGCGGTGCTGGTAATGATTATCTTTATGGCGACTGGGGCAATGATACGCTCAAAGGCGGCGCAGGCAGAGATAATCTATATGGCAACGGTGGTTTAGATACCTACGAAGGCGGCGAAGGTGGCGATAACTACTATATTCGCATCGGCGCAGGTCATGGCTCGGTATTAAACGATACTGGCGTGGGCGATAAAATTTATGTGGTTGATGATGAAGGCAATACTACTCGTTTGCGTGCTGGCAAACGTGATAAGGATAAATTGCCCGACCGAACTTTCATGAGCGAAGACGGTAAATATATTTTTTATGTTGACGAAAACAACACACTAACCATTTTGCTCGCCAACGATGTAAAAAAAGCAGGCAATGGCGACTATAAAAAAGGCATCCTGAAATTGATGCCTGAGGAAACTGCATCTCCAGCGCGCCCACATACTCCCAAGCCTAGCCCAAATGGTTCAGGCTCAGGCAGTGGTGGTACTGGTTCAGGCAGCGGGGGAACAGGAAGTGGATCTGGAGGCAACCCTGCTGGCGATGGACAAGGGGGTGGCAGCGATCCCGAACCTATCCCTACGCCCAAACCAAGAAGAACAACTATTCCCAATTATAAAAATGGCGATTATGGTTTAAATCTAAAAGACGACCCTAAAGAACCCGACCCCTATCCTGCTCCACCAGGCGATAGCGGCAGAGCAACCAATCCTGATCAAAAAGATGGGCGAAATGCATCATCCCCCATCATCATCGATCTAAATGGCAATGGTGTGCAAACTTATGCACGCGATAGCCAAATTGTGCGTTTTGATTTGGATAATAATGGTTTTGCTGAACGCACAGGATGGATTGATGAATACGATGGTTTCTTGGTGCGTGATTTAAATGGCGATGGTCGTATCAATAATGGTAGTGAATTATTTGGTAATCATACATTGCTGGCTAATGGCAAAAAAGCAGCCAATGGCTTTGACGCGCTTAAAGAATTAGATTCTAACGGTGATGGCAAAATTACGCGTGCTGATGATGCTTGGTCGGAGCTTCGCGTATGGCAAGATAGAAATCAAGATGCATGGTCTGCCAAAGGTGAGCTTTATACTTTGGATGAACTGGGCATTACTGAATTAAACACAGAATACACAACCAGCAAATTAGTAGATAGTTCAGGGAACGCGCATAAACAGCAATCTAATGCCGTTACGCAAGATGGCAGTAGTGTTGTGGTTACTGATGTGTGGTTTGCAACTAATTTGGCAGATACTCAACAAATCCATAAACAAGTGGTATCTGATGAAATATCTAAGCTACCTGAAATTCGTGGGTTTGGTAATGTTCCCGATTTGCGTCAAGCAATGATGAACAATGATGCTTTAAAACAAGCAGTAAAAAATTATTTAACAGCGGATAAAGAACAGCGGCAGCAAATGCTTGACTCACTGATTTATCTGTGGACAGGTTCAGATAAAATTAATGCCAAATCACGTGGTAGCTACATTGATGCGCGTAGATTAGTTGCTTTAGAGGCTTTAACAGGCGAGCCATTTTTACAAAATGGCAGCTCATCCAATCCATTTACTGATGCAGGCAGAATATTAACAGAGGAATATCAGAAATTTGCTCGCTATGTCGCAGCAAATTTGGATGCATTTGGCAATGCTATTTTCAAACAGGTTATTGATGACGAAACAGGCATAGAAATCTATGATTGGTCAGATCTTTATGCTCAGCTAAACCTTGATATTGCTAAAAACCCTGATAAATTAGCTGAATATACCGATTGGTTTAGAATCGCTAAAGATCTGATTACTTACAGTGGTGTGCAACAGCCAAAATTAGATCTGAGCCAAACTGATCTTATTAACCAAATCAAGCAAATTTATTTGCAAAATCCCAAAGAAACATTTGTTGCACTTGGGAAGGTGTTAGCAAATGTGCCTGATTGGGTAGAATTGAGACTATTACTAGCACAATACATCCAAGAAGCACAACAAACAGGTGTTTTGGATAGTTATGTAGCAGCGTTAGGTAATGATGTAATTACGTTGCTAAACGCAACCCAAGGCACAAATAAAGACGATGTGTTGCAGGATTTGGAATGGACAGGCAAAAAAGATGTCCGTTTATATGCTGGTTCGGGTAACGATACATTAATTGGGGGGGCGGGAAATGATAGTCTGTATGGAGAAGTAGGTGAAGACATCCTAATCGGTGGCACAGGTAATGATTATCTTGATGGCGGTGCTGGCAGCGATACCTTAATCGGTGGCATTGGCAACGATTACCTTGAGGGTGGCAGCGATGCCGATACCTATGTCT
>CAUQDE010000166.1:0-4531 GCA_963516425.1 uncultured Kingella sp. | reverse complement strand
GCATTTGCCATGACCCCCAAAACCGTGCACTACAACTGCCAAGGCGACAAAACATTGGATGTAACCTATTCATTCAACAAACAAAATCTTCCTACCAAAGTTGTTGCCAAAATCAATGGTAAACGCCGCACCTTGCCCATCAACCTAGCCCATTCCGACATTGCCGGCACCAAATTCGGCAAAGTGGGCGGCTACATGATTGACACGGCGTATGTAGACACAACCACATACAACCAAGTAACCATCGGCACGGTAACCGCGCCGAACAACAGAATTTTGTATAAAGAATGCCGCCCTGAGAATTAAGGCGTAAACAATAAAGCAGCCTGAAAACGCAAAATGGTTTTCAGGCTGCTTTTTTATTCGGCATTTCCACGCGAGATAATCCGAAAAACAAAAAACACTCCGAAGAGTGTTTTTTGGATAAACGCAGATTAACGTTTTGAGAATTGTTTTGCGCGACGTGCTTTGCGCAAACCTGCTTTTTTACGTTCCACTTCGCGGGCATCGCGGGTAACGAAGCCTGCTTGCGAAAGGGCGGGTTTCAATGCTGCGTCATAGTCAATCAAAGCACGGGTAATGCCGTGGCGGATGGCACCTGATTGTCCTGTTTCGCCGCCGCCCACTACGTTTACTTTGATGTCAAACGCTTCAACGTTTTCAGTCAAAACTAAGGGTTGACGCACCACCATGCGGCTGGTTTCGCGTGAGAAGAATTCATCAACGGGACGACCGTTTACAATGATTTCACCTTTGCCTTTTTGCAAGAACACGCGAGCTACTGAGCTTTTGCGGCGACCTGTGCCGTAGTAATATTTACCGTTCATTTGTCGTGTCCTTATTTCAATTCAAGTACTTTGGGTTGTTGCGCGGCGTGTTGATGTTCTGCGCCTGCGTATACTTTGAGTTTGCGAATCATGGCATAACCCAATGGACCTTTTGGCAACATGCCTTTTACGGCAACTTCTAGGGCGCGACCGGGTTGTTTTTCTTGCATTTGGCGGAATGTGCGCTCGTAAATACCACCTGGGAAGCCTGAGTGGCGGTAGTATTTTTTGCCTTCAAATTTGTTGCCTGTTACGCGCAGTTTGTCAGCGTTGATGACGATGATGTAGTCGCCTGTATCAACATGCGGGGTGTATTCTGGTTTGTGTTTGCCACGCAAACGGCTGGCAACTTCGGCTGCTACGCGCCCCAGAACTTTGTCTGTTGCGTCAATAACAAACCATTCGCGTTGCACTTCATGCGGTTTCGCTGAAAAGGTTTTCATAAAATGGTTTCCAATAAATATTAGATAAAAGAAACGGTGGATTTTAGTGGGTTTCAGGGGGGGTGTCAATGTGTTGTTGGCTTTTTATTATGCGGTTGCGTTCGTTGAGTTTGGCGTATTTGTAGTATGAGCCTGCGGCTTGGGTGAGCGAGATGGTGAGCCCGTCTGCGCCGTGTTTCCAGCCGCTTTTGATAAGGTAGCTGCGGATGAAGCTCCATGCGCCGTGTAGCAGGGCGGAAAGGGGGCTGCTGGTTTTTTGCCCTGCGTTTTGCTCGGCGTATAGGCTGCTGTATTGTTGCATTTTGCGGATAAGGGCTTCTATGCTGTCGTAGGTGTAGTGGTTTAGGTTGCCTGTGAGCAGTTGGGGGTGGTTGCCTTGGGGGATAATCAGGGCTTCGTGGACGGCGCGTTGGTTGTATTGAGTGTGGGTGCGGTTGTAGAGACGGGGGATGATGTCGGGCGACCAGCCGCAGCCTGTGATGGGGCGGCGTTGGTAGTGGTTGATGCGGTTAAGGGTGTAGATGTTTTCAGGCTGCGTTAGGTCGGCTTGTTGGATGCTGGTGAGCAGCTCGGGGGTGATGATTTCGTCGCTGTCTATGTTGAGTATCCAGTCGTTTTTGGCTAGGGCGGCGGCGCGGTTTTTCATGTTGCCAAAGCCGTCAAAGGGGTGGTGGTGGATGGTTACGTTGGGATATTGGGCGGCGATGGCGAGGGTGTTGTCGGTGGAGCCGTTGTCCAGCAGTAGCACTTCGTTGAAGCTGGCGAGGGCGTTGAGCGCTTCGGCTAGGCAGCGTTCGGCGTTTTTGACGAGCATGGTTACGGTGATGGGGGTGTTCATGGCGTTCAGTCTTTGAGCAGGGTGTAGGCGGCGGCAATCAGGCTGCCCATCAGGAGGATGGCGGCGATTTGTTTGGCGGTGGCATCGATGGCGCGTTGTTGCCGTCGGGTGAGCAGGTTGCGGATGATGACGACGATGAGGACGAATACGCTGATAAGGGTGAGATAGCGGGTGAGCATGGCGGGTGTGATTGAGGCAGCCTGAAAGGGAACGGGTTTTCAGGCTGCCTTGGGGGATGGGGGAACGGGGGCAGCCTGAAAACGGGCGAAGCGGGTTTCAGCGAAGCTAAAACGCGCATCTGAAAGTTTTCAGGCTGCCTTGGGGTTATTTGTTGAGTTTGGCGGTGGCGGCTTTGTCTAGGCGGCAGTTGTCGGCAATGACGCTTTGTTGTGCGCCTGCTTTTTCGGCTACGGAGAGTTTGCCGCCATCCACTTGGGTGAGTTTGCTGGCATCGGCGGGCATGGTCGTCCACACGGTGGTGCGGGCGGCGGGGTCGTTGCTGATAAAGCGGTTGAGTAGGTTGAAGCTGGTGTCGCGCCACATGCCTGGGGTGGTTACGCCGTTGATGCGCACTTGGGCGACGATGGGTTGGTTGTTTTTGATGCCATACATGGCGGTGAGTTTGATGTTTTGCAGTTTGTTGTCTTGCAGGATTTGGCAGGTGTAGGCGACTTCTTTTTTGCTGTCAATTTCGCTTTGGGTTGAGGCGGGGCTGTTGGTGGTAGGGGTGAGCTCTTGCTCGCCTTTGGGGGCGGCTTGGGCGGTGAGGATGGTGGTTGCGAGGATGGCAGTGGTTAGCATGGGGATGAGTTTCATGTTGTCTCCGTTTCGTTGGGGTGGCGGTTGCCACGACTGGGCGCGATTAGACTGCTTTTGGGTGGGGTTGTCAAATGGGTTTGCGTTTGCTTTACATGTTGGGCGGGGATTGAGGCAGCCTGAAATGGGGGCTGGGCGGGGGATGGCATGGGAATGGGTTTTCAGGCTGCCTATTGTTGGGATGCGGAATAAGGCAGCCTGAAAACGGCGATGGGGCGGTAATCGTTTAATGTCATATTCAATCGGGCTTTACTAGTTGGCATGATGTCGGCGAGCCCCCGACGCTCCATTGGTTGCGGTTGTACAATCATTTCAGGCTGCCTTGATGGCGGGCGTTTGAGGCAGCCTGAAAAGGGTTGGCATGGCAATCGCTAAAACTGTTTACGCTGAAAGCTGGGCTGGGTAAAGCGTTCACCTGTGCGGATGTTTACGGCGGTGAGTTCTTCGCCCCACAGCGCGCCTGTGTCCAGCGACCAGATGTGTTTTTCGCGGCGGTAACCCAGCGCCGACCAATGCCCGAAAATGATTTCGTGGCTGGTGTGCTGGCGGTGGGGCGCGTCAAACCATGCGCGTTTGGGCGCGGGGATGTGGTCGTAGGTTTCTTTGTAGTCGTAGTCTAGGCTGTTGTCGGGGTTGAGCACGCGCATGCGGGTGAAGACGTTGGTGATGAAGCGCAGGCGGTCTATGCCTTGGCTTTCAGGCTGCCATTGTCTGGGGTGGTTGCCATACATTTGCGCGAAGAATGTGCGGGCTTGGCTGCCCGAAATCTGCGCGGCAACTTCGTTGGCAAGCGCTTGCGCTTGCGGGATGCTCCAATCGGGGTGGATGCCTGCGTGCACAAGGGCGTGGCTGGCGGTGTGGCGCATCAGCGGCTGTTGGCGCAGCCAGTCGCGCATTTGCGGCATTTGCGGGTGGTTGAGGATGGCATCGAGGGTGTCGCGGTGTTTGAGTTTGCCGTAGCCGTGCATCAGGGCGAGCAGGTGCAGGTCGTGGTTGCCGAGCACGATTTGCACGCTGTTTTCGTGTTGGATACAGTATTGCAGGCATTCCAGCGATTGCGGCCCGCGGTTGACGATGTCGCCCACCAGCCAGAGGGTGTCGCGGCTGGGGTTGAACTGGATTTGGTTGAGCAGGGCGGTGAACTCGGCGTAGCAGCCTTGTAGGTCGCCAATGGCGTAGTGGGACATGGTTTTTTGTGAACAATAATGACAACGGCGGGATTGTAAGGCAGCCTGAAAACTTGTGGCGAGGTTTTTTCAGGCTGTCTCATCCATCAGGCGCGGCATCGCATATAATCCGCGCTCTTTCAACCTCATCAAAGGAAATCAAAATAGCGCAAAAAATGTTCGTGGCAGGCGCAAGCGGCGTGATTGGCTTGCCGTTGTGCAAAATGCTGCTGGCGGCGCAGGGCATCAAGCCCGTGGTGGCGGATGCGTTTGACGCGGAAGGCTTGCTGAAAACTGTGGGCGAAATCCGCCCCGATGTGATTTTCCACGAGCTCACCGACCTGCCCGACGGCTTGGCTGCCGACCAAATGGAAGCCGCTTTGGTGCGCAATGCGCGTATCCGCGACGAAGGCACGCGCAATTTGGTGCGCGCGGCAAAAG
>CAUQDE010000165.1:0-4549 GCA_963516425.1 uncultured Kingella sp. | reverse complement strand
TTTTGGCGGGGCTGCCCAAAGCGCCTTCTACCTTTAACCCGATTGTGAACCCCGAACGTGCGCGTTTGCGTCAAGAGTATATTTTGAACAATATGGTGGAATTGAACATGATTACACCAGCCGAGCGCACCGCGGCGTTAAACGAGCAATTAACGTATGAGCGTTATCGCGTGGATGTGGACCAAAATTCGTTGTATGTGGCGGAAATGGCGCGTCAAGAACTGTTTGAACGCTATGGCGAAGATGCCTACACCAAAGGCTTGAAGGTTTACACCACCGTGAGCGTTGCCAATCAAAAGGCGGCGACTACTGCACTGCGCAACACTTTGCGCAGTTTGAGCGCGGGGCGAGCTTATGCGGGTGCGGAACAGCAGTTGGATTTTAGCTCGGTTGAACCCGAAGACATTGAAGATGCGGCGGAGCAATTTCTTGCCAACACTTATACGGTTGAGGGGATGGTGCCTGCGGTGGTGATTGAAGCGGGCAAACAGGGGATTGTGGCTTATATGCAGGGGGGCAAAAAGGTAACCTTGAAGCTGGGCGATATGGGCATCGCACGCAACGCCATCGGCAATAAAAAGCTGGGCGACAAGGCGATTAAAGTCGGCTCGGTGATTCGTGTGATGAAGCTGAAAAACGGCAGTTGGACGGTTACACAGCAGCCTGAAATTCAAGGTGCGCTGGTTTCTATTGATGCGCAAACGGGCGCAGTGCAGGCTTTGGTGGGCGGTTATGATTTCCACAGCAAGGCGTTTAACCGCGCCACGCAAAGTATGCGCCAACCCGGTTCTACCTTTAAGCCGTTTGTTTACTCGGCGGCGTTGTCCAAAGGCTTTACTGCTTCCACGCTGGTGAACGATGCGCCGATTACTATTCGCGGTTGGTCGCCACAAAACTCGGGCGGCACTTATTCGGGCATGATTACGCTGCGCCAAGCGTTAACATGGTCTAAAAACACGGTATCAGTGCGGATTGCGCAAGCGATGGGCGTGAGCTATTTGCGCGCTTATGTGCAACGCTTTGGCTTTACCGCAGACCAAATCCCGCCTGCGCTGTCTATTGCGCTGGGCACGGCTTCGGTTACGCCGATGCAAATGGCAGAAGGCTATGCCGTATTTGCCAACGGCGGCTACAAAGTTGCCCATTATGTGATTGATAAGATTTTTGACAGCAAAGACAATTTGCGCGCCGAAATGCAGCCTTTGGTGGCGGGCAAAACCGCGCCGCAAGTGATTGACCCGCGCAATGCTTATGTGATGACTTCTATCTTGCACGACGTTGCCACCAAAGGCACGGGCGCGGCAACCAACTCGCTGGGTCGCAGCGACATCGCGGGCAAAACAGGCTCAACCAACGACTTTAAAGACGCTTGGTTTGTGGGCTACACGCCTAAAATCGTAACCGCGGTTTACATTGGCTACGACAAGCCGCGCACGATTGGTCGCGGCGCATTCGGTGGCAAAATCGCCCTGCCCGTTTGGATGAACTATATGCGTTTTGCGCTCAAAGGCAAGCCTGTGAGCAAGTTTGTTGAACCAAAAGGCGTGGTGAAACGCGATGGCGAAGTGTATTTGAAAGAGCGCCAAACCACCGATGAACACTTGCCATTGGACAACACAACCGATAAGCCCGAAGTGGTGCGTCCGCTGAACCCGCCCAAAGCGCAAGAGCAAGACTTGTCACCTGTTGATAACGACAGCGGCGCGGGCGAGCGCGAATTGCGCCCTGTGCAAAGCAACACGCCAAGCCGCAGCCGCAGCAACGGCGATGATGCGGCAAACGCGTTCTTTGAAGACTAGATGTTGAATCATCGCCAAAGACAGCCTGAAAACTGCTTTTGGCGATTTTTTTGTGTACAAACTTGCGGATTGGCACTAGGCAATTGGCGTTTTCAGGCTGCCTTTTAACCATCCATGATCAGGCGATTAGGCAGCCTGAAAGCTGTGTTGATTGCGTTAAAACCTGTTCGCTTGTTTTCAGGCTGCTGCAATTTATTGATTGTTACCGCAAAGGCAGCCTGAAAAGCGTTTCTTCGCGCACAACCCATCTTATTCACCGCATCTTGTTCACCGCATCATTTACACTTCATCGCACCCCGTAGTTTGCAGACTGCCCAAACCTGCTAAACTCCCGCCCGTCGCATCATCCGCAAACAACCATCGCAAAGGAATCCGCATGACTTTTTCCATCCACATCACCCCCGAAACCATCCAAATCGCCCACGCGCAATACCAAGTGGAAATCTACCCCTTTGGCGCGCTGCTCAACCGCTTTACCATCCGCCAAGCAAACGGGCAATGGCACAATGTTGTCGCCGCCTATTCATCGCCGCAACACGCCCAGCAAACCATCACCCAACTGTTTCGTAGCGCCAAGCTCAGCCCCTTTGTTTGCCGCTTGGATAACGCGCAATACAGCCATCAAGGCAGCCTGAAAACCATAAGCAAATTTCTGCTGGGCGACAGCGCCATCCACGGCTTGCTGTTTGACGCACCGTTCCAACTGCAAAGCAGCCACAGCAGCGCCGACAGCGCCAGCATCACGCTCGCCTACACCTATCGCAGCGAAGACAGCGGCTATCCGTTTGCCTACCAAATTCAAGTGCACTACACGCTGGAAGTAAACGGTAAGCTCCACATCCGCAGCCAAGTGCACAACCTAAGCGACAGCGTTATCCCCATTGCCGATGGCTGGCACCCCTATTTTGCCGTGGACGGCGACATGGCAAACTGGCAACTGCACATCCGCAGCCAACAACAACTCGCCTTCAACAACCGCATGCTGCCCACAGGCGAAACCATCGCCAGCAACCCCTTCGCCCAAAGTGCGCCCATCGCCCAAACTGAGCTGGACAACTGCTTCGTGCTCACGCCCGACTTTGCCCAGCCCGCCGTTATCCTAAAAGGCGAGCGCGTTCAACTGAGCATCACGCCCGAAGCGAGCTACCCCTTTGTGCAAGCCTACACGCCGCCCGCGCGCGATAGCATCGCGCTGGAAAACCTAAGCAGCGCGCCCGATGCCTTCAACAACCAAATCGGCTTAATCCAACTGGCACCGCAGCAAACGCAGGAATTTGTTACCGTTTATCAGTTGGAGCATTGTTGAATTGTTGGGTTGATTTGTTGGCGATAAAGGTTTTCAGGCTGCCTTAATGGAGCCCCCCAAAAGGCAGCCTGAAAATATTTGAAGCACTGTTTTCTTTACATTGCTTAACCGAGTTTCTTTTATTTTCAGGCTGCCTTAAACAATTCCCACAAGGCAGCCTGAAAACGCTTACCGCCTAGCATCACATTTAGCCCACTCTGCCTTGTTTACATTTTCAGGCTGCCGCTGTTTACCCATATTCCTAGCCACACAAGGCAGCCTGAAAACCAATCCAATGGAGCGTCAGCGGCTCGCCGACATCTGGTCTGGGCAAACCAGCCATGCCCTGTTTAATAAACAATTGGCGACGAGCCCTCGCCGCCCCAACCCATTTTCAGGCTGCCACAAATCCCCCAAAGGCAGCCTGAAAGAACCAAACCGTTTGCTATCGCATCAAACGGTTTTTTTAGTCTAAATAGATTGAATTTCAGGCTGCCGTTCAGAAAACCCCAACCGCAGCCCAAAACAAACTTCCCTACAACCACCCCCAGCAAACCAGTTAAAATACACCCCCTTTCCAACCCATAACCCCAAACCACCATGACCCCAACCCAACTCACCCACACCGCCGCCGTTCTCGCCCAAATGCTCACATTTGAACAACCCGCCGACGTCGTCCTATCCAACTACCTGCGCAACCACCGCAAACTCGGGCGCAACGACCGCCACGAAATCGCCGAAACCGCCTTCGCCGCCATCCGCCATTATCAAAAAATTGCCACCGCGCTGCGCCGCCCCGCCGTGCAATCGCGCAAAGCCGCACTCGCCGCGCTTATTCTCGGGCGCAGCGTAAACATCAGCCAGATTGAAGATTTGCTCAACCAAGACGACAACGAAAAAGAATTTCTCAGCAGCCTGAAAGCCCGCAAAAACGAATTTTCAGGCTGCCTAAACACCGCCGCTGAACTGCCCAACTGGCTGATTACCCGTTTACAACAGCATCTCACCGATGAGCAAATCCTTACCTTCGGGCGCAGCATCACCCAACCTGCCCCGCTGGATGTGCGCGTCAACACGCTTAACAGCAAGCGCGACAAAGTCCTTGCCCAACTGCAAACCGAATATCCGCAAGCCATCGCCACGCCCCTTGCCCCGCACGGCATCCGCTTCCCCAACAAGCCCGCGCTCAACCAACATCCCCTGTTCCTTGACGGCACCCTAGAAGTGCAAGACGAAGGCAGCCAACTGCTCGCCCAGCTCGTCAACGCCAAACGCGGCGAAATCATCGTAGATTTTTGCGCAGGTGCAGGCGGCAAAACCCTTGCCATCGGCGCGCAAATGGCAAACAAAGGGCGCATCTACGCCTTTGACGTTTCCGAAAAACGCCTTGCCAACCTTAAACCACGCATGACCCGCGCAGGCTTAACCAACATCCACCCCGAAAAAATCCACAGCGAAACCGACC
>CAUQDE010000164.1:0-4563 GCA_963516425.1 uncultured Kingella sp. | reverse complement strand
GCGTGGATTTGCCCGCCATCCTCGCGCAAATGCCCAAGGTGCAGCGCATCGGCACCACAGGCGGCAAAGCCACCGAAGTGCTCGTCGGCAAGCTGCCCGGCAAAACCAAGCTGCCCAAAACAGGCGAAACCATCGCCTACCTCTGCGGCGAGCGGCAGCTGCAACTCACCCGCCTGCCCTCCACCTCGCGCGCCTATCCGTTAAGCCTTGCCAAAAAAGCCGAAGCCTATCGCTGCTTTTTTCAGGCGGCAGGGTTGGTGTGAATATTGGCTGGGTTATTGCGCACCGCACAGAGGCAGCCTGAAATCTTGGCGAAACCGGCAAGCGATGGAACGTCGGCAGCCCGCCGCTCCGTTTCAAATTTCAGGCTACCTCATAGGTTTGGCAAAGGCAGCCTGAAAATTCAAACGGCTTGCCGCTAAATAGCGCATAAAACCGCGCCCAGCTTGTTCGCAAAATATCAGCGAACCGTTGGCAGCCCAAAGGCAGCCTGAAACAAAGTTCTATCTGGGCTTGCTTCGTTTCAGGCTGCCCTTAATAAAAATTTACGTTACAATCCCCACCTTTCATTCCCCAACCCAAGCAAAGGACGCATCCATGTACTCCAAAAGCCTCACCATCGCCAAATACGACCCCGAGCTACAAGCCGCCATTGAAGCCGAAAACCAACGCCAGCAAGACCACATAGAGCTCATCGCCTCCGAAAACTACGTCAGCTGCGCCGTCATGGAAGCGCAAGGCAGCCAGCTCACCAACAAATACGCCGAAGGTTACCCTGGCAAACGCTACTACGGCGGCTGCGAACACGTAGACGTTGCCGAGCAGCTGGCGATTGACCGCGCCAAAAAACTCTTTGGCGCAGAATATGTAAACGTGCAGCCCCATTCAGGCAGCCAAGCCAACCAAGCCGTGTACGCCAGCGTGCTCAAACCGGGCGACACCATTCTCGGCATGAGCTTGGCGCACGGCGGGCACTTAACCCACGGCGCAAGCGTAAACATTTCAGGCAAGCTCTACAACGCCATCACCTACGGCTTGGACGAAAACGAAGTGCTGGACTACGCCGAAGTAGAACGCCTTGCGCTGGAACACAAACCCAAAATGATTGTGGCGGGCGCGTCCGCCTACGCCCTGCAAATCGACTGGGCGAAATTCCGCGAAATCGCCGACAAAGTGGGCGCGTATTTATTCGTGGACATGGCGCACTACGCAGGCTTGGTGGCCGGCGGCGAATACCCCAACCCCGTGCCCTTTGCCGATTTCGTTACCACCACCACCCACAAAACCCTGCGCGGCCCACGCGGCGGCGTAATCCTGTGCCGCGACAACACCCACGAAAAAGCACTCAACTCCGCCATTTTCCCCAGCCTGCAAGGCGGGCCATTGATGCACGTCATCGCCGCCAAAGCCGTTGCCTTTAAAGAAGCGTTAGAACCCGAGTTCAAACAATACGCCAAACAAGTGAAAATCAACGCGCAAGCGATGGCGGAAGAATTGGTCAAACGCGGCTTGCGCATCGTGTCCGGCCACACCGAAAGCCATGTGTTCCTCGTGGATTTGCGCCCCAAAAACATCACCGGCAAAGCCGCCGAAGAAGCCTTGGGCAAAGCACACATCACCATCAACAAAAACGCCATCCCCAACGACCCCGAAAAACCCTTCGTAACCAGCGGCATCCGCGTGGGTGCGGCGGCGATTACCACACGCGGCTTCACCGAAGCCGATGCCCGCGAACTCGCCAACCTGCTGGCAGACGTGTTGGACAACCCCAATGATGAAGCGAACTTGGCAGCCGTGGCGGCAAAAGCCCAAGCGTTGTGCGCAAAAAATCCTGTTTACGGCGCGTGATTGAATTGCGCGGATAGATAAAGGCAGCCTGAAAATGGGGGAATTCCGTTTTCAGGCTGCCTTATGCAAGAGCAACTAATTTATAAGGAGTAAACAAATGATTAAAAAAACCATTCTGGCGATTTGCGTTTTCTCGCTTCTCGCTGCCTGTAATAGAGAAAACGCGCAAGCTGCCGCACCAACTTCCGCACCGCAAGCAAGCACACCGCAAACCAACTCGCCCCATTCAAAAGTATCGGAAGCCGAAACGGAAGGGGTGGATTGGACACCGCTGTTTAAATCTTGGGAAAAAGAATGCGCCAGCAGCAAACAGCTTGATGCGTGTTGTTTAACAGCATGATTCCCACACCCGATCCAAATTCAGACTCTTTACTATCAAAATCACCAGAAGAATTAAAAGAAATCCAATTTAAGGTAGGGAAAATTAAACTACCTGAAATGTATCAAAAGGCTGTTTTAAATAATCCAACATCAATAATGAACTTTGATGAGGGATATTACCAAGTCTCGCTACCAACCAGCGGGTATTACTACGGTATTCCTATGGTTGAAATTTTCATAGAAAGGGGGGCTTGCCAGTGGTGTTTATGCAAACGCAATAAAACTGGATATGCCTATTGATAAAGTAAGAAATGTGTTGTCTCAAAAAGCAAAAATTCAACATCGTAATAAACGTAGTAATGGTGATGATGATCTTTATGGCGATGCTCCCATTGGCATTAGAATTTCTAAAAACGATAAAGACGAAACTCAAACAAACTTATCTTGTAGCTGGGCAGATTAAATCCATTTAAAACAATTCTTTGGCATATCTACCCAACAGCACAAAGGCAGCCTAAAAATGGGGAATTCCGTTTTCAGGCTGCCTTTTAATTGGAGCAACAACCCAATGTTTACAGCACAAAAAATCATTGAAACCGAAATCTATCAAAACCTGCTGGCGCAACTGCAACAACACACAGGCATGACAATCTGCCCCGAATACGAAACCACGCTAGCAAAATTTGACACAGAATGCTTGGCGCACGCCCATTTAAGCGAAGACGACGTGATGCGCCTGCTGGCAAGCGATGCCGAATCGCTACTCAATTTTGCTGCGTGCTACTACGAAACCTTCCGCGATGCGCCCGATGAACAAGAATACCCCGAAGGCTACGATCCCGACCCCGATGACGATGATGGCAATATCGTCAATTTGGGGCAAGGCAAAAACACGCTGCTGCAAAATTTGATTGTGTACGCTCTGCTCAAATATCGCCCCGATGATGTGCTGCCGTATTACAAAGCCATGGGCATGCCGTATGCGAAAAAATTTGCGCGCGAAGTGAAAGCTGTGTTGGCGGCGAGTGAGGCAGCCTGAAAACGAGTTTTCCTGTTTCAGGCTGCCTTTTTTGTATTCCCAACACCTTTTATTGAAGCGAATGTAAAGAAACGGCTACAATCCGCCACACTCGGCAACAAGCCTATTTTTCAACCCAATGGCGGCAAAATACCGCTTAATTTTTTATCAACGAGACAAGCAAAATGATGTTTACCCCTACCCGAAAATTGTTTAAACCATTCAATGCCGCTTTGGCAGCGTTGCTATTGGCTTGCGCTGCACCTGCATGGGCGGACAACGAAGCGCAATTCCAACAAGCCAATGCCGCTTATGACGCAGGCAATTACAAGCAAGCCTTTCGTTTATTGCAACCGCTTGCTCAACAGGGCAACGCCAGCTCGCAAAACAATTTGGGCTTGATGTATGAAAAAGGTCTTGGCGTGGCGCAAAACGATAAGCAAGCTGTGGCGTGGTATCAAAAAGCAGCGCAGCAAGGGTTTGCTTTGGCGCAAGTCAATTTGGCTTTAATGTATGAAAACGGTCGCGGCGTGGCGCGAAATGATAAGCAAGCCGCTGTGTGGTATCAAAAGGCAGCGCAGCAAGGGCACGCTGGGGCGCAATCCAGTTTAGGTTTACTGTATGCCAACGGTCGCGGTGTGGCAAAAAACGATAAACAAGCCGTGGCGTGGTATCAAAAAGCAGCGCAGCAAGGCGATGTTCGGGCGCAAACCAATTTGGGCGTGATGTATGCGGAAGGTCGTGGCGTGGCACAAAGTTATCAGCAGGCAAAAGCATGGTGGCAAAAAGCGGCGCAGCAAGGCGATGCTCGGGCGCAAGATAATTTAGGCATAATGTATGCAGACGGTATTGGCGTGGCAAAAAATCCCCAACAAGCCAAAGCATGGTTTCAAAAAGTGCTGGCGCAGCCTGATACACCAGAGAATGCTGAAACCAAAGCAGATGCCCGCGATAATCTAGAAGCGTTAAAAAACAATGGCATTCGTTAAATAGCCCATTGCATGAGGGCAGCCTGAAAACGAGTTTTCCTGTTTTCAGGCTGCCTTAACCCATTCTTTACCCACCACCCACCCATTTTTGCACAACCCCGCTATACGCCGCCCACGCAATCCCGTATAAAGCCGCCTTTTTTACCGCAAGGAGCAATACATGATTTCTCACAAACACATCGCCAGCCTCGCCCTCGCCGCCGCCCTGCTTTCAGGCTGCGTGGTTGCCGATGGCGTAGGCAGCGCAGGCTTTCACGAGCATCACCCAGCAGGCGAAATGCACCGCGAACATTTTGATATGCACCGCGCAGGCGACAACCGTATGCAAGAGCATCATCTGTAGAAAACCCTAGCGTTGTTTACAGTATTTCAAGGACAATACCGTAA
>CAUQDE010000163.1:0-4583 GCA_963516425.1 uncultured Kingella sp. | reverse complement strand
CATTCATCGCGGGCAAGCCGTAGAACACGATGGCAAGCTGCACCACCATTGGCGTGCCGCGAATAATGGAGATATACACCTTCAATATCGCCAGCACCATGCGGTGCAACCAGCCGCCGCGCGGCATCACGCGCACGAGCGCAACGGCGGTGGCAATCAACATGCCGAACACAAACGATGCCAACGTGAGCGGCACAGAAACCATAAAGCCCGATTTCACCAACGGCACAAACGCGTCCAAAACCAACTGGGCGCGTTGTGGGGTCATAAAGGGCAGATTTTGTAGGAGATTATTTAACACTGATGTCTTTTCCGAAGAATTGTTCGCCCAGTTTTTTCAAGGTGCCATCGGCTTGCAGCTCTTTCATTGCGCCGCTGAATTTGGCGATGGCTTCGTCGTTGCCTTTGTTGGTAATCAAACCTGAGCCAACGCGTTCTTCTTTGGGCGCGTGCCATACGATTTTCACGTTGGCATTGGCGTTTTTCTTCAAATAATCCAACACAGCAAGCTCGTCGTTGAGCGTGGCATCGGCGCGTTTTTGTTCAATCAGCGTGAGCGATTGCGCCAAGCCATCCACGGGCACCAACTCCGCGCCTGCTTCTTTGGCTTTTTCGCCGAAATTGCTGGTGAGCGATTGCGCGGTTTTCACGCCTTTAATATCGGCTGGGCTTTTGATTTTGTCGTCGTCTTTGCGCACCACCAACACCGCGCCGCTCCAACTGTATGGTTCGGATTTGTCAAACGTGGCTTGGCGCTCGGGCGAAGTTAAGCCGACTTGGTTGGCAACCACGTCAAAGCGACCTGCTTTTAAGCCTGCCATCATGCCGTCCCATTGGGTTTCGCGAAATTCCACTTTAACGCCTAATTTTTCGGCAACGGCGCGGGTTACTTCCACATCGTATCCCGTGAGTTTGCCGTCTTTATCGTGGTAGGAGAAGGGGGCGTATGTGCCTTCGGTGCCAACGGTAATCGTGCCTTTGTTGTTGATGCGCTCAATCAGGCTGCCTTGTGGGTTGGCGGCGGGGGCGGCATCGGATACGGCTTGCGCGGCGCTGGCGGCTTGGCTGGCAGCGGGGGCGTTGCTTGGGGCAGCAGTTTGGGCATTATTGGCGGATTCGCCACCGCAGGCGGCGAGCAGCAATAGAGCGGCAGCGGAAAGGAGGGTTTTGGTCATGATGGGTGTCCTTGTGTTAATAAGAACCCATATTCATAAGCAGCATAGCCAAGTTTTTATTCATTCTGGTGCGGATACAAGGCGAGTTTCAAGCCAATAGCGAGACTATTGGCGCAGGAACTCAACGCCGTAGCCGTGCCAAAAGGGATAAAAAAAATGGCTATGATGCTTGTGAATATGGGTTCTAATGTAAAGCGGCGCATTCTACTTTAAAAATGGATTTTGCCAAAGAATTGCGGGTTATATCTGTTAGACAGTTTTCAGACTGCCTTAGCCTGCCCTGTTTAAGGCAGCCTGAAACCTTGTTATCATTTCGTTTTTTGTTTACGGGACAACTGATGATGCAAGAACCTGCCACCAATGCGCTAAAAGGCAAGCGCGGTTTGCAACGGATTATCAATGCTGCGGGCTATTCCAAAGACGGCTTAATCGCGGCATATCGCCATGAAGCGGCGTTTCGCCAGTTGGTTTGGCTGCATGGGGTGTTATTGATTGCGGTGTGGTTTGTGGATGTTGAGCCTGTGGTGCGCATGGTTTTGCTGGCGGCTTCGTTTGGCTCGTTGATTGTGGAATTGTTTAATTCGGGCATTGAAGCGGTGGTGGACGATATTTCGTTGGAAATCCGCCCGTTGGCAAAACGCGCGAAAGATGTGGGCTCGGCGGCGCAAATGTTGGCTTTAACGCTGCTGGCGATTTTATGGACGATGGCGCTATGTCTGTAAACACCGCCACAGCCTTGCCGCTGGAAACCACCGCGCTGCCGATGTTTCGCCTGATGGGCATGGCGATACCCATTTGCCTGAGCCGCGAAGCAGACGATATGGCGCTGGCGTGGGAGCGCTGGCACGAAGGCAGCCTGAAAGACACCCTGCCCGCGTTTAGCAAAAGCGTGTATGTGCTGCGCCATCTGTATCACTCAACGGGCTATATTTTGATTATTGGCTATTTGGTGAGCAACGATGCACCGTTGCCCGAAGGCGCGTGCGAATGGTATGTCGCGCCGCAGGTTTATCAGGTGGCAACCCTGCCCGAAGCATCGCGCCATGCAGCCGCAGCAGCTTGGCAACAATTGGCAACGCTGCCCGATCGGCGCTTTGAAGCGGATTTTGAAAGCCATCCCAGCCACGGCGCGAGCAAGATTTATGTCGGGATAACAGGGGATGTGGTGATGGCAGAAGAGACGTTGGATGATTAGCACAAGCCTTTTTCAGGCTGCCTTAGCCGTATCAAGTAAACAAAAGGCAGCCTGAAAACATGATTCCATTGATTACTTTGCCCAATGCGCGTTTGGTTTACGACAATCTGTTTGACCTGCTTAGCGCGCCGTTAAACGATGCCGCTTTTATCGCCGCTGTGCAAGAACGTGGCGAAGATTTGATGCAGATTGAGCTGCCCCATCATTATTTGATTGACGTCGGCTGGTATGGCGGCTTTTCAGTCTATGGCACGCTGCGCGTGGTGGCGGTTCACCAGCACGATTGGGAACACTGTCTATTCTCGGCAACCGCTCGCACGGCGGCGCAGACCATTGCCGCGGTGGAACAAGCGGCGCAGCGCGTTTCCTTGCATCAGCGCATTCATCCTTTTCAGGCTGCATCCATCCGCAAGCCATAAGGCAGCCTGAAAGCGAGTTTACGAACTTCTGCGAAGCTAAAACCCATCCCCCATCATCCCCAAACCCATTTTCAGGCTGCCTACCGCGCCATCGCCGCAGCCATAAGGCAGCCTGAAACCCAAGCAAAGGACTTCCCCATGCCCAGCCTAGCCCCCCTATTCGCCCCTGCCAACATCGCCATCATCGGCGCATCCGACCGCATCGGCAGCATCGGGCGCAAAGTCTATTCCCAGCTTGCCGCCCTGCCCCAATTTCAAAGCGTTGCCCCCGTTAATCCCAACCACAAAACCATAGGCGGGCAAAAATCCTACGCCAGCATCAGTGACGCCGCCACCGAATGCCCGCTGGATTTAGCCATCATCGTTTTATCTGCCGACAAGCTCGCAGGCATCATCCGCGAAGCCGCCAAAATCAAACTGCGCCATCTGGTGCTCATCAACGAACTGGATTCCGCCCCCACCACATGGCGCAACAAGCTCAACCGCGCCATAGAAGGCGCGCGCAAAGCCAAAATCAACCTAATCGCCCTGCCCAGCAACAGCCTAGCCGAGCTATTCAAGCAGCCTGAAAACACCCCCAAAGCCTGCGCCTACATCGGACAATCCACCAGCATTGCCGATTGCGTTGCCCGCTACGCCCAAGAGCGCGACATCACATTCAGCCGCTTTCTCACGCTCAACACGCAAAACTACCCCGTCAGCACAGGGCAAATCATTGATCACATCGCCGCCGAAGCCAGCAGCACCGCCCTGCTGGTGCACATCAGCACGCTCAACGACAACCTGCGCGAGCTCATCAGCGCACTCACCGCCGCCGCCCGCCGCAAGCCCGTAGTCGTCCTCATCACCCTACACGACACCAATCCCCAAGCCGAAGCCCTACTGCTGCAAGCCCTAGAACGCCAACACATTCTCATCGCCCACACCCTAGAACAATTTTTCAGCGCCGCCAAACTCATCCACACAGGCATCATCGGGCGCGGCAAACGCATCGCCATCATCAGCAACAGCCCCCAAATCAGCACCCTTGCGCTCAAAACCCTACACCGCAAAACCGACCTACAACTTGCCGAACCCCAAGCCCACACCATCCGCAGCATCAGCAAATACTTGCCCTACAAACCCAGCCACCACAACCCCCTTTACCTGCCCACCGATGCCCTGCCCCCCGCTTTTCAGGCTGCCACCGCCCAATACCTGCAAGACGACCACATTGATGCCATCTTCATCATCTACGCAGGGCAAAACACCGCCGAAAGCCACCAAGTTGCCCAAATGGTCTCCGCGCTGCAAAAAAACAGCCGCAAACCCCTACTGCTCGTATGGCTCGGCAGCGCAGACACCCCCCAAGTCCGCGCACTATTCAACCAACACAAAACCCTACACTTCAAGCAGCCTGAAAGCGCATTGCAAGCCCTAGCCCAGCTCAATCTCTACCACCACCACAACCAACAACGCCACCAAACCCAGCCCCCGCACAACTACACCCAAGCCGCCCACGCCGCCGAAGAGCTGCACAAACACATCCGCCCCCTGATACCCGTTGCCGTCCTGCCCGCCACCCGCAACAACAGCAACGCCCTGCTCACCGCCCTAAACCTAACCCCCAGCAGCGACACCCCCGTGCTACAACTCACATGGGCGCGACAAGAACCCATCGGGCAAACCCTAACCCTCACCACCGCCAGCCACAGCATCAGCCTACTCCCCCCCATTCAACCCACCACCCTAGCCCACGCCCTAGCCCAACTGCAACTCCCACCCGAGCCATGGCAAGACTGGCTACTCAACACC
>CAUQDE010000162.1:0-4614 GCA_963516425.1 uncultured Kingella sp. | reverse complement strand
TGCCATTGTTTCGGCGCAATCGCGTGCACCGACTGCCCCTTGCTATCCACGGCAACGGTAACAGGCATATCTTTCACTTCAAACTCGTAAATCGCTTCCATGCCCAATTCAGGGAACGCCAGCACTTTGGACGACTGAATCGCTTTCGCCACCAAATACGCCGCGCCGCCCGTAGCCATCAAGTAAACCGCTTGGTTGTCGGCAATCGCTTGGCAAGTGTCCGCGCCGCGTTCCGATTTGCCAATCATGCCGAGCAAGCCTGTTTGTTCCAGCATTTGGCGGGTAAATTTATCCATACGGGTGGACGTGGTTGGGCCAGCAGGGCCAACGACTTCATCGCGCACAGGGTCAACAGGGCCCACGTAGTAAATAATGCGGTTTTTGAAATCCACAGGCAGTTTTTCGCCCTTGTTCAGCATATCAATCAAGCGTTTATGCGCGGCATCGCGTCCTGTTAAGATTTTGCCGTTCAGCAGCAACACATCGCCTGTTTTCCAAGTGGCGACTTCTTCTTTGGTAAGCGTGTCCACGTTTACGCGCTTGCCGTTGTCGGGGCTGTATGTGATGTCGGGCCAATCTTCCAAGCTCGGCGCTTGCAAGTGGGCAGGGCCGCTGCCGTCCAGTTCAAATTCCACATGGCGGGTTGCCGCGCAGTTGGGAATCATGGCAACAGGTTTGCCCGCCGCGTGGGTGGGGTAATCCAAGATTTTTACGTCCAACACGGTGGTCAAGCCGCCCAAGCCTTGCGCGCCAATGCCCAGCGCGTTCACTTTTTCGTAGATTTCCAAACGCAGCTGCTCCACCGTGCTTAATTCTGCGCCCGATTTGGCTTTGTCTTGCAGCTTGTGAATATCAATATGCCCCATCAGGCTTTCTTTTGCCATCAGCATCGCTTTTTCAGGCGTGCCGCCGATGCCGATGCCCAAAATTCCGGGCGGGCACCAACCCGCGCCCATCGTGGGCACGGTTTTCAGCACCCAATCCACAATGCTGTCGGATGGGTTCAGCATCGCCAGCTTGGATTTGTTTTCCGAGCCGCCGCCTTTTGCCGCGCAAATCACTTCCACCTTGTCGCCCGCCACGATTTCGGTGTGCACCACCGCAGGCGTGTTGTCTTTGGTGTTGATGCGCTTGCCCGCAGGGTCGGCGAGTACCGATGCACGCAGCACGTTATCAGGATGGGTATAAGCGCGGCGCACGCCTTCGTTCACCATATCTTGCACGCTCATGCTGGCATCCCATTGCACATTCATGCCAATTTTTAAAAACACGGTGGCGATGCCTGTGTCTTGGCAAATCGGGCGATGCCCTTCGGCGCACATACGGCTGTTCACCAAAATTTGCGTCATCGCGTCTTTGGCGGCGGGGTTTTGCTCTTTTTGCAAGGCTTCGTTGAGCGCGTCGATGAAGTCTTTGGGGTGGTAATAGCTGATGAATTGAAACGCATCAGCAATGCTTTGGATAAAGTCTTCTTGTTTGATTGTGGTCATGGTTGGTGTCCTTTAAGACGATGAAAAAAACGGTGGCAGCCTGAAAATGTAGTGAACTACATGAACGGCTGGATAATTTAATTTTTATGTTGCCAAAGTACAGTTTTTCAGCAGGCTTGTCATGGGCAAAAAGGGGAAACTTGACTATTATCAAGAATGCGTCATTTCTTAAAAATCTAACAAAATTAAACAAATAGCAGCCTGAAAAAATTTATCGTTTAAAAATATTCAGATAAGTCAAGCGGATAGTTGGGAATGTTTACTATTCTTAATATAAAGTAAGAAATCTAGGGCGATTTTGCCCTGTTGTTGCGATTTAATCTCTTTTAAATAATTATTAAATCAACAGAGTAAACATAATATTGTAAAAATTAACAAAATAAAACATGATAGATTTTGTCGGAAAATGTTTGTATTTTTACTACGATGGATGATGACAACTTTGCTGGTAAAATTTCATCCATACAATTAAACAAACCTTTTTTAAACATAGGAACTTAACCATGAGCGAAGAACTCTACACCTTGGTGATTGACGGCAAAGAAATCCAAGCTCCTGCCAATTCATCCATTATTCAAGCACTTGCCCATGCGGGCAAAGCGATTACGGCAAACGTGGGCTGCATGGGGCAGGGCGTATGCGGCTCTTGCCGCTGCTTGGTGCGCAAAGAAGGCGAGCGCAAGGCGGAAACCAAATTGGGCTGCGAAACCAAAATTGAGCAGGGGATGCAGGTGAGCTTTATTGATTACTTCTTGCCCACCCATGTTCATTACTACGACATGGATAAAGTGGGCGATGGCTGGAACTGGCTGGACGAAGTGGATGAAACCTTCCCCGAAGCCAAAAATTGCCGCCATTGCGGCGGCTGCGATGCGGCTTGCCCCAAAGGCTTGGAAGTGCAAAACGGCGTGGCGCAAGTGGTGTCGGGCGATTTTTCTACCGCGTCGCACACGTTTGACGAATGCGTGATGTGCAATTTGTGCACGCTGGCTTGCCCCGAGCATATTCGCCCCAACCATTTGGGCTTGTTTGCCCGCCGCATGAAAGCCGCACGGACTTTGCGCCCTGTTGATTTGATGCGCCGTTTGCAAGAGATTGATAGCGGCAAGATTAAAGTAGAAATTGATTAAGAAAGGCAGCCTGAAAATGACTCACACCGTAAAAGGCATTGATTACGAAACCGCGTTAGCCAACCTGCGCCGCGCCGAGCCGCAACTGAACGGCACGCTGCCTGAAAAAGAAGTTTTGCTCAAAACCTTCCACCCCGACTACGCCCCCAGCGCGCACACCACATTGAGCGTGGGCGTGAACGCGGGCGATTCTTGTCATCCCGATTTAGCTCGCTTGCTCACCGCCCATCCTTTGATTGAAGACTACGATTTGGCAGGCGCGGAAAGCATGCGCACCGATGTATTGGTGATTGGCGGCGGTGGCGCGGGCGCGGCGGCAGCATTAACCGCAGTGGTAGAAGGTGCCAGCGTGATTATGGCGAACAAGCTGCGCATTGGCGATAGCAACACCGTGATGGCGGAAGGCGGCATTCAGGCTGCCGTGGGCGAAGACGACAGCTTGCAACGCCATTATGAAGACACCCTCAAAGGCGGGCACATGGCAGCCAAAAAAGAATTGGTGGCGCAAATGGTTACCGATGCGCCCTCGGCGATTCGCTGGCTGATTGGCTTGGGCATGGATTTTGACACCCAAGGCGGTGATCGCAACGGCAAATTGGTACGCAAAAAAGCAGGCGGCACCACCGCGCAGCGCATCTTGTGCCACCGCGACTTCACAGGCTTGGAGATGATGAAAGTGCTGCGCGAAGCGGTGGAAATTGAACCGCGCATCACCCAGCTAAACCGCCATCCTGCGGTGGAATTGCTGTCCGACAACGAGGGCAACTGCGTGGGCGCGGTATTGTATGACTTGGAAAAACGCCAACTGGTAACGATACACGCCAACGCGGTTATTTTGGCAACAGGCGGCTCGGGGCGTTTGCATTTGCAAGGCTTCGCTACATCCAACCACTACGGCGCAACGGCAGACGGCTTGGTGTTGGCATACCGCATCGGCGCGAAACTGCGCGATATGGACAGCTTCCAATACCACCCCACAGGCGTTGCCCACCCGCCGCACATGGCCGGCGCGTTGATTTCCGAAGCCACGCGCTCGGCAGGCACCAAACTGGTAAACGGCTTGGGCGAGCGGTTTGTGGACGAATTGCAACCGCGCGATGTGGTGGCGGCGGCGATTTTGCGCGAAGTGCAAGAAGGGCGCGGCGTGGTGCGCGATGGGCAAGTGGGCGTGTTTTTGGATACGCCACGCATCATCGCCGAGCAGCCCGACATTATGAAACGCTTGGTAACGCTGGGGCACGTTGCCCACAAATGCGGCGTGCACCCCGAAAGCGAGCCTTTAATCATCCACCCCACCTTGCACTACCAAAACGGCGGCATTGAAATCAACGGCGATGGCGAAACCACCGTGAAAGGCCTGTATGCCGCAGGCGAAGTGTCGGGCGGCATCCACGGGCGCAACCGCTTAATGGGCAACGCGCTGTTAGACATCATTAGCTTTGGTCGCCGTGCAGGACGCGCCGCCGCCAAAGCCCCACGCCGCAACAATGTGCGCGGCGGTTTGGAACACGTTCACAACTTCCAACGCGCCTTGCAAAAAGCAGGCGTGAAAAGCGATGTGAAAGCGCCTGTGTTGTATCCCGATTACGGCACATTTGATTGGAAAGAACACGCAGGATTGGTGTGCGCGATTGATTGAGAACGTGATAACCCGTTTTCAGGCTGCCTCAATCGCATCGGCAAAGGCAGCCTGAAAACGGAAAACCAAACCGCGCCATCATCCAGCGCATAGGCAGCCTGAAAACCATCGGGCACGCGCCAACACACTTTCAGGCTGCCTCAACCACCCAATCACCATACGGAATCAAAATCATGAAAAACGAACTGAACCAAGTATTACTCCACCCCAGCCGCCTTGTCGGCTCCGACTTAAACGCATGGCTCGCCGTAGGCGGCGGCGAAGGCTTGCTCAACGCCCTCACCGCGCCCGACAACATCGCCCAAGTGCTGGAAGACGCAGGCTTGTGCGGCATGGGCGGCGCAGGCTTCCCCAC
>CAUQDE010000161.1:0-4624 GCA_963516425.1 uncultured Kingella sp. | reverse complement strand
GAAATCGTGTTGCCCGCGGTCAAACAGGTCTTCCACTTCGTCAAACATCAGCATGCTGTTTTGCCCGGCGAGGATGTTTTGCGCCATGCGCAGGGCGTTCATGCGGTCGTCGCGGTCGGCGGGGCTGTCGTCTTCGTTGGTCCACGAGATTTCGTAGAGCTCTACGCCCAGCGCGCTGGCGAGCACGCGGCTGAATTCGGTCTTGCCGGTGCCGGCCACGCCGTGAATCAGGATGTTGCAGCCTGAAAGTTTTTGCGCGAACACTTGGCGCAGATAGGCTTCGGCGGCGGTGGCGAGCACGCCCAAATGGGCGAAGTCGCCAAGCGTGAGCTGGGTTTGCGGCGCGGGGAGAATGTGGCGTTTGAGGATTTCGGTGGGGGTGGTGGGGGCGTTGAGCATCAGGTCGGCAAATCGGCGCGAGAGCAGGTCGATTTTGCTTTTCATGTAGTACTCGTCGTTGCGGTCAAGGCGCATCAGCCCGATGTTGGCGAGCGGGGCTTTGGGCGACAGGGCGGCAGTGATTTGGTTTTCAGGTTGCCGCAAGAGTTGGGCGAGGGCTTCGCAGCAGGCGTTGTCGTCTAAATCGCCCAGCAGGTTGCACAGGCGCGACAGGGTGGATTGGCTGTGCAGCAGGATGCCGAAGGTGAGCAGGCGGGTTTCGGTTTCGTTGAAGTGGCTCATGGCTTGCCATTGGGCAAGGTTGTGGCGCAGGGTGTCGGGCAGGCTGGTTTGCCAGATGTGTTCGAAGTCGTGTTGCTGCTGCCATGCTTCGTAGGCGGCTTTGAGCCGGCGGCGGGCGGCGGCGGGGTCGTAGGGGTTTTCTTCGTTGAACCAGTTTTCTGCGCCGATGAGGCGGGCGATTTCGCTGCGCTCGAAGCCGTCGCTGCCGATGAATTGGTTTTGCCCGTCGAGCGGGTAGAGGATGTCCCATGCCCATTGTTGGAACAGGGTGTTGAGTGTGTTTTGCATATTGTGATGACGGATTGGGGGTTGATGGGGAAAGGGGCGGATTATAGCGAGTTTGGGGTTTTCAGGCTGCCTTTGCGATGCTTAAAGGCAGCCTGAAACGCTTGGGTTGTGGCACGGGAGAGCGGGCATGGCGGCGCTGCCGTGTTCGGTTTCAGGCTGCCTGATGCCGCATGATGTCGTCCAGATTGTCCTGCAACCAGTTCACCAGCGCGTCCACTTTCTCCGCCGCCGCCTCGCCCAACGCCGTGAGCGTGTATTCAACGTGCGGCGGCACGGTTTGGAACGACTGGCGCACCAGCATGCCGTCTTGTTCCAGCTGTTGCAAAGTTTGCGTGAGCATGCGCTCGCTCACGCCGTCAATCGCGCGGCGCAGCTCGCTGAACCGATGCGTGCCGCCGCGCAACACGATGAGCACCAGCAAGCCCCAGCGGCTGGTCAAACGGCGCAAAATCTCGCGCGAGGGGCAGGCGCTGGCCAAAACATTGCCTTTTTCCATAAAAATCCTTGCGAAACAATCTGTTTTCAAAAAAATCCATGCTTACAAAAGTGTAAGTACTTACTAAAAATAAGTTCTGCCATTATACTGCGCGGCATGGTTTGAAAGCAAACCGCAGTTTGTTTACACCATTTCATTTAACCTTTTTTCAGGCTGCCTCGGGATGGCGGACAACATTGCATTTACATATAAAGGCAGCCTGAAAACCGCATCAGGAGTTTTCATGAAACACACTTTATTCGCCGCCGCATTGGGCTTGGCTTTAACCGCTTGCTCGCCCGTTTCACCCCGCGCGCCGCAAACCGCGCCCGCGCAGACGCAACCCTAATCCGCCGCAGAGCGCAACAAAGCCAACGCGCTGGCGTTTTATGAATTGGCGTTTAATCAACACGATTTGAACCGCACCGTGCGCCAATATGTGGGCAAGGAATATTTGCAGCACAACCCGATGGTGGCAGACGGCGGGCAGGCGTTTATCGATACGTTTGCGCCGTTTTTAAAACAAAACCCGCAGTCGCGCGCCAGCGTGAAACGGGTGATTGCCGAGGGCGATTTGGTGGCGTTGCACGTGCACAGCCAGCTCTCGCCCGAAGACAAAGGCGAGGCGGTGGTGGATATTTTCCGCTTTGATAACGACGGCAAAATCGTGGAGCATTGGGACGTGATTCAGCCCGTGCCCAAAGAGAAAACCGCCAGCGGCAGAAGTATGTTTTGATATTTGAGGCGCATAAAGGCAGCCTGAAAACGATTTTTTAACCGTAACACAAGGAGTTGATTATGAAAATTGCAGTAATTGGTGCAACAGGTTTGGTGGGCAATGCCACCGTTTTGGAACTCGCCGCGCGTGGGCATCAAGTAACCGCGTTTGCCCGCAATGTCGCCAAAGTGGCGCAAAACCCCAATGTAACCGCCGTTGCCGCTGATGTGAACGCGCCCGATTTTGCCGCCAAACTGGCGGGCTTTGATGCGGTAGTGAGCGCGTTTAACGCAGGCTGGGACAACCCCAATTTGGCGCAAGACGTGAAAACGGGCTATGACAACCTGCTCGCCGCGTTCAAAGCCGCGCAGTTGCCGTATTACCTGATTATCGGCGGCGCAGGCAGCCTGAATGTTGCCCCTAATCTGCAATTGGTGGACACGCCCGATTTTCCTGCCGATGTTTACCCCGCTGCCGATGCCATGCGCGTGTTGATGGATGATTTGCGCCCGCGCCGCGATATCAACTGGGCGTTTCTATCGCCCGCCGCCATGTTTGCCGTTGCGCCCGTGCGCTTGGAGCCTAAAGGCGCGTATCGCATCGGGCAAGATGATGCGCTGCTTAACGCCGACGGCTCGCCCGCCGACATCACCCTGCCTGATTTGGCGGCGGCGATTGCGGATGATGTGGAGCAAAAAGCGCATTTGTTCCAACGCTTTACCGTGGCGAACTGATTTGAGGCAGCCTGAAAACGCATCCAGCCGTTTCAGGCTGCTTTTAAAATCTTTAATTTCTGTATTGACAGAAATTTAAAAAATATTTAACCTGTGCAAAATTTTGCCAACCCGCGCAAGCGAAAGCCAAACATGAAACTCAATCCCGTAACCGAAAGATTTATTTTGCACTGGGGCGAAATGGGCACCAAGTGGGGCGTGAACCGCACTGTCGCGCAGATTCACGCGCTGCTGTATATCTTGGGCAAGCCGATGAACGCCGACGAAATTTGCGAAACGCTGAACGTGGCGCGTTCCAATGTTTCCAACAGCATCAAAGAGTTGCAGAGCTTGCAGCTGGTGCACGTTACCCATATTTTGGGCGACCGTCGCGATTATTTCGCCACGTCTGACGATGTGTGGACGCTGTTCCGCACCATTGTGGAGCAACGCCAACGCCGCGAAATTGAGCCCACTTTGGCGTTTTTGAACGAGCTGACAAACAGCCCCGAATTCGCGCAGGAAAACGAAGCGGTGCGCCAAAAAATCACCGACACGCGCGATTTCATCGGCACGCTCACCAGCTGGACCAACGAAATGCTGCGCCTGTCCACCGCCACGCTGGCGCGGGTGTTGAAGCTGGGCGCGAGCATTCAGAAATTTTTGCGCTAGGAGCGGGGCATGAATGAATGGGGCATTATGCTGCCGCTGTTGGCGATTGCGCTGGCGATTATTGGGTATCGCCATTTGGCGAAAAGGCAGCCTGAATATCCGAATGGGCAGGTGATTGGCGTGTTTACGCTGTTAGGCGGTGGACTGGGCGGGCTGCTGATTATTGTGTTCGCTATGGTTTTGGATGCGTTGAGCGGGCATTTTGATATGCCGCTATTTATAATGATTGCCTTTATAGTTGGTGGCTCTGCAATCGGCTGCTTGCCTGCCACGTTGTGCGGTTTAATCTTGGCCTGGCGGCGTTGCACGCGCTCGTGGAAAAGCGCGGGTTTGGCGGCGCTGATGGGCGGCGTGGCAAGCGTGCTGTTTACGTTGCTGTGGACATCTGATGGTATGGTGATTTTATGTGGTTTTGTGGGTGCGTTGGCAGCAGCGATTTTTGCGGCGACTGTGTTGCCTAAGGCAGAATAATGCCGTTTCAGGCTGCCTTCAAAAGCAGGATAAGGCAGCCTGAAATCCAATTTCTCAAAAATTTTTCCCTATGTATTTCACTTTTAACAGAAATTTAGGAACAAAACAAATGAACGCCCCCTATCCAGCCGCCCGCGTCATCGCGCTGTACACCTTACTTGCCCCCGTTCTATTCGGCTTCGGAGTAGGGCTGCCGCTGGGTGTGTTGATGTTGCCCGTGGTGTTGGCGAGCCTGCTGTGTGGTTTTTTGCCTGCGCTGGCGTGTGGCATTTGGCTGGCGGTATGGCGCACGCGCGGCACGCGCGGGGGGCGGCTGCACGCGGTGGTTTTGTGCACGGCGGCGGCAGTGGGGGCGATGCTGTGGCTGGATAAATCGCTGGCGCAATCGGATTGGCTGGTTTGGGTGGCGTTGTGGGGCTGGGCGGCGGCGATGATTGCGGCGTGGTGTTTTTTGCCTGCGCCGCTGGTTGCGCCCGTTGCGGAGGAGGGGCGCGATGAAACGGCTTGATTGCTTGGTGTACAGCATGGCGTTTTTGTGGCTGTGGAGCGGGATTCAGCCTGCGTTGTTTGCGCTGCCACAGTCGTTGGATTTGCTGGCGCGGGTGG
>CAUQDE010000160.1:0-4625 GCA_963516425.1 uncultured Kingella sp. | reverse complement strand
GTTTACGTTGCCACGGGCAACGCAGGCACAGCCGCCGAGCCCAAGCTGCGCAATCTTGCGCTCACTGCCCATCCCGACCTGATTGCCTTTTGCCAACGCGAAAACATCGCCTTCACCGTGGTCGGGCCCGAAGCCCCGCTTGCCGCAGGCATTGTGGACGATTTTCGCGCCGCAGGGCTGCCCATTTTCGGGCCCACCCGCGCCGCCGCCCAGTTAGAAAGCTCCAAAGACTTCGCCAAAGCCTTTATGCTGCGGCACGGCATTCCCACCGCGCAGTATCAAACCTTTAAACACGCCCCCGCCGCGCACGATTATGTGAACCAAAAAGGCGCGCCCATCGTGATTAAAGCAGACGGCTTGGCGGCGGGCAAAGGCGTCATCGTTGCCATGACGCTGGACGAAGCCCACGCCGCCATCGACGATATGCTGCTGGGCAACAAAATGGGCAACGCAGGCGCGCGCGTGGTGATTGAAGATTTTTTGCAGGGCGAAGAAGCCAGCTTTATCGTGATGTCCGATGGCGACAACGTGCTGCCGATGGCCACCAGCCAAGACCACAAACGCCTGCTGGACGGCGATAAAGGCCCGAACACGGGCGGCATGGGCGCATACAGCCCCGCGCCCGTGGTCAGCGAAGCCGTGTATCAGCGCGTGATGGACGAAATCATCCTGCCCACCATTCGCGGCATGAAAGCAGATGGCATTGAATTTACAGGATTTTTATACGCAGGCTTGATGATAGATGCGGCAGGCGCACCGCGCACGATTGAGTTTAACTGCCGCTTCGGCGACCCCGAAACGCAGCCGATTATGAGTCGCCTAGACAGCGATTTGGTGGATTTGATTGAAGCCGCGTTAAACCGCAAACTGGACAGCGCAAGCGCGCAATGGAAGCCGCAAACCGCCGTGGGCGTGGTGCTTGCCGCGCAAAACTATCCCGACACGCCGAGAAAAGGCGATGTCATCCACGGTATAGACGCGGCGAACGCAATCGGCAAAGTGTTCCATGCGGGCACGGCGGTGAACGAGCGCGGCGAAGTCATCACCAACGGCGGGCGCGTGCTGTGCGTGGTGGGCTTGGGCGATGATGTTGCCGCCGCCAAACAGCGGGCGTATCGGGCGTTGGCAGAGGTTCGGTTTGACGGGATGCAGTATCGGATGGATATTGCGGATAAGGCGATGGGACGGTGAGGGGGTGATGGCGTTTCAGGCTGCCTTGGTTGTTTGGCATGATGAGGCAGCCTGAAAAAGCGTAAACAACGCGACAATTGCCAACACATCATGCCCAACAAGGCGCAGCACAGGTATCGGAGAAGCACATGGAATCGCTTTGGACTGAAATACTACGCTTAATATATTCGGCACACCATTAGCCCGGACGGGCGCGATACCTTTGAATCCACGCCCCAACTTGCAAAAGCCTTGCAGCGTGTTGCCAGCCGCCCGTCTGGCAACACGCTGCTGGATTTGGGCTGCGGCTGGGGCGCTTCGCTGAAACCGTTTGCCAACCATTTTGCGCATATTATCGGCGTGGATTGCAATGCTGAAAATCTGCGGGCAGCACGGCAAAAATATCAGGAAATGCCGCATATTTCGTTTATGCAGGGCAATCTGTTGCAGCTGCCATTGCCGCCCGGCTCGGTGGATTTGCTGGTTTCTTCGCTGATGCTGCATCAAGTATCGGATGCAGACCAGCTTGCGCTTTTTCAGAAAATCTATTCGTTGCTGAAAGATGGCGGCGAAATGGTGTTTGCCGATGAGCGGATTCTGTTTGACCCCGAAGCAGAACCCGAACGCTTTAACCGCGTTTACCGCTATTTGCTGGCAAACACCACGCCAAAAGACGTTTACGAACAGCAAATCAAACCCTATCTGACAGATGGCTATGTTTACACTTGGCAGGACATGAAAGCCAACACCCCGCCCGAATTTTGGTTTCATGTGCTATCCCATCTTCAAACCAAGCTCCATGCTGCCAATCTTGTGTTACGCGGAGTGAAGGAATTAACGCTTTTTTTTCGGGTTGTTTAGAGTAACCAAGCAGGCGTAGGCTATTGCCGTGCAAAACATAATAAAGCAGCCTGAAAATCCATTCAGGCTGCTTTGTTTTTATTCTCTTATTAACGCTGCGGCGCAACGGGCGCGGAAGCGGGTTGCGCTTTTTGTTTGGCCGCTTCTTTTTCCTTGCGCTGCTGCTCGCGGATAAGGGCGCGGCTTTCGCGCGTGCGTTTGGCTTTAGCGAGCGCGCCATCGATGCGTTCAATCAGCGGCTTTTTCAGATGGTTTTTCGCTTGGGCAAGCGGCGCGCCTGTCAGCAAGCCGAATGCGGCAACAAGGGTGATAAAGGATTGGCGTTGCATAGTGTTTCCTTTCGTTTGTGGCAGCCTGCACAGCGTAGCGGAGTTGCGAAGCTAAAGCGGGCTAGGGTTATTTTACTGCGTTTCATCGTCTGATTTAATGGTGTGGGGCTCATCAAGGGCAGCTAAAACCGTAAAGCCAAGCCACCAACACGGCGGCAGGATAAGCCCCCACCAATAGCTGTATTGGAGCATCAAATAAACGGGCAGCCCGATTAAAAACAAACCCGTGCCGCCAAACAGCATAATGGGCAGCGCGGCAAGAACGGCGGCCAGCAAAGCGAAAAACAAAGCCAGCCCGAGTAGCGCAAGAATGCCGTAACCCACAACCGTCAGTATGAAATCCAGCATTTCAGGCTGCCTTTTGTTTACGATGCCAGCAGCACAATCACGCTATACACGCAAACAAACGCCGCCACCGCCATCATGCGTTTGAGCGCAGAAGGATTGGGCAGCGGCGCCAACCAACTGCCCGCCGCGCCCGCCAAGCCGCCCAGCGAGAATAGGGCGATGGCGTAGTCAAACCAGCGTGCGGCAGCCTGAAAATCGGCGGCGCCAAATCGGGCGTTAAACGCGGCGTTGCCTTGCGTTTTGCAGTAAATGCCTGCGCCCAACGCGACAAGGCTCGCAACGATGGCAAAGGCAAAGGGCAGGGGGCGTTGCATGGTTCGGTCTCTCTTTTTTTGGTAACAGGGTTAATCGGGTTGCCATGCGGTTTTAGCCTCGCAGCAGCTTGCGTTGCTCATTTTAACTTCGTTGAAGCCTGCGGCTTTCAGGCTGCCTGACGGCGTGCTAACGGCATTCCGCCAGCACCGCGCCCGCCGCCAGTTCGTCCGTGTTCAGTTTCAGCATTTCGTGTAAATGAACGAAATCGGCTTCCAGCGCGGCGACTTTTTCAGGCTGCCGATACCAATCCAGCAGCGCGGCGGCAAGTTTTTCGGGCGTGGCATCCGCTTGCAACAGCTCGGGCACAACGGCTTTGTTTAACAGGATATTCGGCAGCCCCACGTGTGGCACTTGGATTTTGCGCTTCACCAGCCAATAAGTGAGCGCGGAAAGTTTGTAGCTGATGACCATCGGGCGTTTGCACAACGCCACTTCCAGCGTTGCCGTGCCGCTGGTAACCAGCACCGCATCCGCCGCCGCGCAAGCCAATTCGGTGCGCGCCGCTTGCAGGCGAATCGGTAGTTTTTCAAATTCAGGTTGCGCCAAAAAATGCTGCAAACGCGTGCGGGCGGCGGCGGTGGGATAGGGCGAGATAAATTGCGCGTTGGGCAGCTCGCGCAAAACAAGCTGCGCCGCGCGAAAGTAAATCGGCGCCATCTGGTTGATTTCGTTCACTTGGCTGCCCGCCAGCAGCACGAACATGGGCGTATCCGCTGCCAGTTTCAGGCGTTCGCGCGCGGCGGCTTTGTCGGGCTGCATCGGCAGCGTTTGCGCCAGCGGATGCCCCACAAACAACGCTTTGCCGCCCGCTGCTTGGTATAACGGGGCTTCCATGGGGAACAGGCACAGCACTTGGTTTACCTGCCGCACAATCTTGTTCACACGCTCGCGCTTCCAAGCCCACACCGAGGGCGAAACATAATGCACGGTGGGGATGCCCGCCGCTTTAAGCTGCGCCGCCACGCCGAGATTGAAATCGGGCGCGTCAATGCCCACAAACACATTGGGGCGGATTTGCTTTAACCGCGCCACCAATTCGCGGCGGATTTTGAGGATTTCGGGCAGCCGCTTGATGACTTCGGCATAGCCGCGCACGGCAAGGCGTTCTTGGTCAAACAGGCTTTGGCAGCCCGCTGCCGTCATGCGCGCGCCGCCGATGCCGACAAATTGGGCATCGGGGTGTTGTTTTTTGATGGCTTCGATGAGGTGCGCGCCGAGCAGGTCGCCCGAGGCTTCGCCTGCGGACAGGGCGATGATGAGTGGTTGGGACATGATGGTTTTTGAATAAGCAAGAATGGGGCTATTTTAAAGGAAATCGGGCAGAGGCAGCCTGAAAATGTGGGCGAGATGGTTTTCAGGCTGCCTTTTGGCGTGTGAGAGGCAGCCTGAAATCTGAAAAAACAAAACTGCTTGGTGTTCTGCCAAACGGTTTTTTGCGGGATAGATTGGTTTTCAGGCTGCCTTTGAGTATGCAAAAGGCAGCCTGAAAATACATGGCGACTGGCGTGGCAAATATTCATCGCCAACCATCTTGTTTACACATAAGGTGTAGAAAACCCTAGCGTTGTTTACAGTATTTCAAGGACAATACCGTAAATGAAC
>CAUQDE010000159.1:0-4631 GCA_963516425.1 uncultured Kingella sp. | reverse complement strand
ATTGCTGCTATCGCCATGGGGCACTCAGCACGCAGCAAAATTCGCAAAAATCCTAACGAGAGTGGCGCAGGTGTCGCGTTAATAGGTTTAATCTTGGGCTATATTGGTTGGCTGACTGGACCTATTCTTCTTGCTGTTACTGTGGATGCGTTTACAGACGATTTTGCTAGAGCCATGAAGGCGTTTTTCATATCATTGTTAGTTGGTGCAAGCAATGTTATGAGCAATATGAGCAAATAGATGGCGTTCATGCAGCAAACATCATCTCTCCATCTATAAATTTTACCCCCCACCCGTGCCCCATCCCCACTATAATCCGCGCGGTTTTCATAACAACCCATTTCAAACTCTCACAACGGCAGCCTGAAAACTGCCACCAAGCAACAAGGAAGCATCATGCTGTTATGGCTCGCTCATTTGAGCAACTGGATTTCCGCCCTCAATATTTTCCAATACACCACCTTTCGCGCCGTGATGGCGGCGCTTACCGCCCTAGCGTTTTCGCTGCTGCTCGGGCCGTGGACAATACGCAAACTCACTGCGCTTAAAGTTGGGCAAGCCGTGCGCAGCGATGGCCCGCAAACGCATCTGGTCAAAAACGGCACGCCCACCATGGGCGGCTCGCTGATTCTCACCTCCATCACCCTGTCCACCCTGCTGTGGGCAAACCTTGCCAACCCCTATATTTGGATACTGCTGATTGTGCTGCTCGCCACAGGTGCGCTCGGCTTTTATGACGACTGGCGCAAGGTGGTGTACAAAGACCCCAACGGCGTATCCGCCCGCTTCAAAATGGTGTGGCAGTCCACCGTGGCGCTGGGCGCGGGCTTCGCGCTGTTTTATCTTGCCAAAAACAACGCCAACAACATCCTGATCGTGCCGTTTTTCAAACAAGTCGCCCTGCCCTTGGGCGTGGTCGGCTTCATCGTTTTAACCTATCTCACCATCGTGGGCACATCCAACGCGGTTAACCTAACCGATGGCTTGGACGGGCTAGCTGCGTTCCCTGTGGTGCTGGTGGCGGGTGGCTTGGGCGTTTTTGCTTATGTAACAGGGCATTACAAATTTGCCGAATACCTGCAACTGCCGTTTGTGGCGGGCGCAAACGAAGTAACCATTTTCTGCACCGCCATGTGCGGCGCGTGTTTGGGCTTTTTGTGGTTCAACGCCTACCCCGCGCAAGTGTTTATGGGCGACGTGGGCGCGTTGGCATTGGGCGCAGCATTGGGCACGGTGGCGGTGATTATTCGCCAAGAGTTTGTGTTGGTCATCATGGGCGGCTTGTTTGTGATGGAAGCGATTTCGGTGATGCTGCAAGTGGGCTGGTATAAAAAAACCAAAAAACGCATTTTCCTGATGGCACCGATTCATCATCACTACGAGCAAAAAGGCTGGAAAGAAACGCAAGTGGTGGTGCGCTTTTGGATTATCACCATTGTGCTGGTGTTGATTGGATTGAGCACGTTGAAGATTAGATGATGCAAACAGGGGCAGAGAAATGGCTGCCCTTTTTTGTGCCAAAGGCAGCCTGAAAAGCGTAAATGGGTTTTCAGGCTGCCTTTGGCTTATTTTTTGCCAGAGCAGGCGTTTCGCCGCCTACCACGAGCAGGGGCAAGCCCCTGCACCCCATGTAGTGCCAACCATTAGAGTAGGTCAGGCATTGATGCCCGACAAACACAAACAAACGCCAACCAACACCGCCCTATTTATCCGCATCCGCCATAAATTCAAAATGTCGGGCATCAATGCTCAACCTACTTTTCAGGCTGCCTTAATCCCGCGCCATTATTCATTACGCCCAAATTTCCCTATAATTAGGCAGCCTGAAAACTCCTTCCGCGCAAACAACCATGCTTCCCGACCTTCGCCAAACCCTAAAACTCACCGACAGCACCGTGCAAAAGCTGGAAAAGCTACACATCCACAACGCATGGGATTTAGCCCTACACCTGCCGCTGCGCTACGAAGACGAAACCCAAATCACCCCCATCGCCGCCGCGCCCATTGGCGAGATGTGCCAAGTGGAAGGCGAAGTGGTGCTGCAAGAAGTCCAGTTCAAGCCGCGCAAACAGCTTATCGCCCGCATCCGAGACAACGCAGGCGGGCTGCTCAACCTGCGCTTCATCCATTTTTACCCCAGCCAACAGCAGCAGCTTGCCAAAGGGCAGCGCGTGCGCGCGCTCGGCGAAATCAAACAGGGCTACTACGGCGCAGAGATGATACACCCCAAAATCAAATCGCCCGAAAAAAGCGCGTTAGCGCAAACGCTTACCCCCGTTTACCCCACCACCAACGGCTTAATCCAGCCCACGCTGCGCAAAGCCATCGCCGCCGCGCTGCAACATCTAGACCTGCGCGAAATCCTGCCCGAAAGCGTGCTGCGCCAATATAACCTGCCCACGCTCGCCGACAGCCTGCGCCTGCTGCACAACCCGCCGCCCAGCATCAACTTGGCGCAAATCAGCAACGGCGCGTTGCCCGCATGGCAGCGGCTCAAATTTGACGAACTGCTGGCGCAACAACTCTCCATGCGCCTAGCCAAGCAAAAACGCCGTTCAGGCAGCCTGAAACCACTGATTGGCAACGGCAGCTTAACCAATGCGCTGATTGCCCAACTGCCGTTTAGCCTAACCCGCGCCCAACAGCGCGTGTTCAACGAAATCCGTGCCGATTTAGCCCAGCCGCATCCCATGCACCGCCTGCTGCAAGGCGACGTGGGCAGCGGCAAAACCATTGTTGCCGCGCTGGCGGCGTTGGTTGCGCTGGAAGACGCAGGCGGTTTTCAGGCTGCTGTGATGGCACCCACCGAAATCCTAGCCGAGCAACACTATATCAAGTTCAAACAATGGCTTGAACCGCTGGGCATCAGCGTGGCGTGGCTTTCAGGCAGCCTGAAAAAGCGCGACAAAGACCAAGCCCGCGCCGCGATTGCCGATGGGCGCATCCGCCTTGCCATCGGCACGCACGCGCTGTTTCAAGACGATGTCGCCTTTCACAATCTTGGGCTGGTGATTGTGGACGAACAGCATCGCTTTGGCGTGGCGCAACGGCTGGCGCTGAAAAACAAAGGGCAAGACGTGCATCAGCTGATGATGTCCGCCACGCCCATCCCGCGCACGCTGGCGATGACGTTTTTTGCCGATTTAGAAGTCTCCACCATCGATGAATTGCCGCCCAACCGCACGCCGATTAAAACCAAATTAGTCAATAACCTACGCCGCGCCGAAGTGGAAGGCTTTGTGCTCAACACCTGCCAAAAAGGGCAGCAAGCCTATTGGGTGTGCCCGCTGATTGAAGAAAGCGACAGCCTGCAACTGAAAGCCGCCACCGAAACGCTAGCCGAGCTGCAAACCGCGCTGCCCCAGCTCAAAATTGGCTTGGTGCATGGGCGCATGAAGCCCGCCGAAAAAGCCGAAATCATGGCGCAATTTGTTTCAGGCAGCCTGAACGTGCTGGTGGCAACCACCGTGATAGAAGTGGGCGTGGACGTGCCCAACGCCAGCCTGATGGTGATTGAACACGCCGAACGCATGGGGCTGGCGCAGCTGCATCAACTGCGCGGGCGCGTGGGGCGCGGCGCGGCAGCCAGCACCTGCGTGCTGCTGTTTGCTGAACCCTTGGGGCAAGTGGGCAAACAGCGGCTCAAAGTGATTTACGAAAACACCGACGGCTTTGAAATCGCGCGGCAGGATTTGGAAATCCGCGGCGCGGGCGACTTTTTGGGCGTGCGCCAAAGCGGCGCGATGATGCTGCGCTTTGCCAATTTGGAGCAGGATTTGGAACTGCTGGAACACGCGCGCCAACTCGCCCCGCTGTTGATTGAACAGCAGCCTGAAATCGTGCAGGCGCATTTGGAACGCTGGCTCGGCAGCAGGGAAGGGTTTATGGCGGCGTGATTTTCAGGCTGCCTGAGCGGCATGAAGCAGCCTGAAACCGTTGCAAAGCCTTGCAGAGCGGGCATGATTAAGTGCGAATTGGGATGGCACGGTATTCACGCGCTGCGATTTTGAAAACACATTGTTTGACCGCTGCGATTTGCGCGGCGCGAAGTTTGAAGACGGGCAGCCGGGCGCGGCGCAGTTTATGAATCACGCGGACGGCGTTGGCTCCATTGTTAAACGGATAAAGGCAGCCTGAAAATCCACTCTACCACGGAGACCCACCATGAACCCCGACACCCTCATCCCCCTAGTAGAAGCCGCCGACGCGCTGGACAGCAACAGCCGCCTGCTGCGGATGTTTGAACTGGAAACCCTTATCGCCGCCGAGCCCGACAGCCCCGAAAAACACCGCGCCCTTGCCCGCGTGTATGCCGCGCTGGGGCGTTACCAAAGCGCATTCACCCATTTTCAGGCTGCCGCTAACCGCCAAGACCCGCAAGACCGCGCCGATTTCGCCTATTTGCAAAACCTCGCCCAAAACTATGGCGACGACAAACAACGCGCCGAACGCCCGCTGCCCATCACCCCCGAGCTCAAAGCGTCCCTGCCCGCGTTCAAATACTGCCCCGACCCGCTCGCCTCGGGCATCTTCCGCACGCAGGAAAAAGCCGTCGCCTGCGACTGCTGCCACCGCGACACCCACGTGTTCTACACCCACCCGTTTTACAGCTACGACGACATCAACGCCCT
>CAUQDE010000158.1:0-4638 GCA_963516425.1 uncultured Kingella sp. | reverse complement strand
GAAGAATTGTTTGACGACAACGGTCGCTTTTTGGATAAATGGCGCGAGATTTCGCCCAAAGGCGCGAAACGGATGTCGGTGCATCCGATTACCAATGGTGGCGTTGCGCCCAAGGCTTTGGTGATGCCCGATTGGACGAAACACGCGCTGGCAATCGGCACGCCCGGCAGCAAAGAAGCGCAAGATATGATTGAATGCGGACGCTTGATGGCGGATGTGATTACCGCCAACCCCGATAACTTCCGCATCTTCGGTCCTGATGAAACCAAATCCAACCGCTTGAACGAAGTGTTTAAAGTAACCAACCGTCAATGGCTGGGCGCGCGCGATGCGGCGTATGACGAATGGATTGCGCCTGTTGGGCGGGTAATTGATTCGCAATTATCGGAACACCAAGCCGAAGGCTTTTTGGAAGGCTACGTTTTGACGGGGCGGCATGGCTTTTTTGCCAGCTACGAATCGTTCTTGCGCGTGGTGGATTCTATGATTACCCAGCATTTCAAATGGTTGCGCAAGTGCAAAACCCACGCGCCGTGGCGCAAGGATTATCCGTCGCTGAACCTGATTGCGACTTCTACCGTGTTCCAGCAAGACCACAATGGCTACACCCACCAAGACCCCGGCTTGCTCACCCATTTGGCAGAGAAAAAGCCCGAATTTGTGCGCGAATATTTGCCCGCCGATGCCAACACGCTGTTGGCGGTGATGAGCGAAGCCTTAACTTCGCGCGACCGCATCAATTTAATCGTGTCGTCTAAACATTTGCGCCCGCAGTTTTACAGCGCGGACGAAGCCAAAGAATTGGTGCGCGAAGGCTACAAAGTGATTGAATGGGCATCCACTTGCCACGATGGTGAGCCTGATGTGGTAATGGCGGCGGCGGGCACAGAGCCGAATATGGAAGCGTTGGCGGCGATTAACGTGTTGCACAAACACTATCCCGAAATGAAAATCCGCTTTATCAACGTGGTGGACATTTTGAAACTGCGCTACCCCAGCATAGACCCGCGCGGTTTGAGCGATGAGGCATTTGACGCGCTGTTTACGCGCGACAAACCCGTTGTATTCTGCTTCCACGGCTATGAAAACATGGTGCGCGACATTTTCTTCCCGCGCCACAACCGCAATGTGCGCATTCACGGCTACCGCGAAAACGGCGACATCACCACGCCGTTTGATATGCGCGTGTTGTCGGAAATGGACCGATTCCACGTTGCCAAGGATGCCGCGCAAGCCGTTTACGGCGAAAAAGCAGCGGAGTTTGCCAACAAAATGGACGAAACCATTGCGTTCCATCGCAGCTATATCCGCGAACACGGCAAGGATATTCCCGAAGTGGCGGAATGGAAATGGCAGCCGTTGTCTAAATAACGCAGCCTGAAAATAGGCAGCCTGAAAACTGGGTAATGGGTTTTCAGGCTGCCTTTGGTTTGGAGGATTGGGGTAGGGGGCTTGGATGTTGTTTTTTGTTAAGCAAGATTTGCGGCTGATAAATCACAATGCCAATCGAAGCGTAATTGAATCAGCGTAGAACCTAACAACCACATTTCAGGCTGCCCGCATACCGCTATTAGGTTAGATCTAAACAAAGGCAGCCTGAAAACCAATAAACCTTGTTTTCAGGCTGCCTATCAATACGCGCACTATGCGGTTTAACAATCAAACATCATTTATCAAACATCCAACACCAGCCGCGCAGGGTCTTCCAGCAATTCTTTAATCGTAACCAGCGTGAGCACGGCTTCGCGCCCGTCGATAATGCGGTGGTCATACGACAGCGCGAGATACATCATCGGGCGCACCACAATTTCGCCGTTTTCCACCACCGCGCGCTCTTTGGTGGCGTGCATGCCCAAAATGGCGGATTGCGGCGGGTTGATAATCGGCGTGGACATCATGGAGCCGAACGTGCCGCCGTTGGTGATGCTGAATGTGCCGCCTGTTAGGTCTTCAATCGCAATTTTGCCGTCTTTGGCTTTGGCAGCGTAGTCGGCGATGGCGCGTTCAATATCGGCAATGCTCATTTGGTCGGCATCGCGCAAAATGGGCACCACCAAGCCGCGCGGGCTGCCGATGGCGATGCCGATGTCAAAATAGCCATGATAAACAATGTCTTTGCCATCCACCGATGCGTTCACAATCGGGTATTTTTTCAGCGCGGCAACGGCGGCTTTCACAAAGAACGACATAAAGCCCAGCTTCACGCCGTATGTTTTTTCAAATTTGTCTTTGTATTTGGCGCGCAAATCCATCACAGGTTTCATGTTGACTTCGTTAAACGTGGTCAAAATGGCGTTTTGCGCTTGCGATTCCAGCAAACGTTCCGCCACGCGCGCGCGCAAACGGCTCATTGGCACGCGTTGTTCAAAGCGCTCGCCCGCAGGCAAGGCGGCAGCCTGAACGGCAGGCGCAGCAGGCGCGGCGGCTTTAGGCGCGGCAGGGGCATTGAGCACATCTTCTTTTAACACGCGCCCATCTCGCCCCGAGCCTTGAATTTGGTTCACATCCACACCTTTTTCAGCCGCCAATTTGGCAGCAGCAGGCATGGCAACGCCTGCTTGGCTATTAGACGCGGGAGCAGCGGTTTGTGGCGCGGCAGAGGCAGCCTGAATTTCGGCAGGCGCAGCTTGGGTGGCAACGGTTGCGGCGGCTTCGGTGTCAATTTTGGCGAGTAATTGCTGCGTGGTAACGGTTTCGCCGTCTTGCACGATGATTTCCACCAACACGCCCGCTTGCGGCGCAGGCACTTCCAGCACCACTTTGTCGGTTTCAATGTCCACCAGCGTTTCATCGCGAGCAACGCTTTCGCCCACTTTTTTATACCATTTGAGCAAAGTGCCTTCGGTGATGCTTTCGGCGAACAAGGGAACGTTTACTTCAACAATCATGATTTGTCTCCAAGATTATGGGTTTGGGGCAGCCTGAAACAGGGGAAAGGGATTTTCAGGCTGCCTATTGTGTTATGAACCAATATCGTTGCCGATGTGGGCGAGCCATTTTTCAGGCTGCCTTAAATCGGCAAGCAAGCTATTTAGCCAGATTCAGCGCATCTTCAACCAATTGTTTTAACTGCGCCGCGTGCAAGCTGCCATAGCCCACCGCTGGCGATGAGCTAGACGGACGCGCCACCACTTGCCAACGCGCATCAGGCGCAACGCGCTCTAAACGATGGCGGATTTGATACCACGCGCCTTGATTTTTCGGCTCTTCCTGCGCCCACATCAACTGCGCGTTGGGATATTTTGCCAACTCGGTGGCTAATTCCGCATACGGCATCGGATAAAGCTGTTCCAGCCGCACGATGGCGATTTCGTTGTCCAAACCGCGCTCGGCGCGTCCTGCCAGCAGGTCGTAATACACTTGCCCCGCGCACACAATCACGCGCTTCACGTTTTTATTATCACGCGATAAACCATCTCCAATCACAGGGCGGAATGCCGTGCCTTCCACAAACTGCGCCAGCGGACTGGTGGAATCTTTAAAGCGCAGCAAGCGTTTGGACATAAAAATCACCAACGGCTTGCGGTAAGAGCGCAGCGTTTGGCGGCGCAAAATATGGAACATTTGCGCGGCTTCGCTGGGCATAATCACCTGCATATTTTCTTCGGAACACAGTTGCAGCCAACGCTCCAATCGCCCCGATGAATGCTCAGGGCCTTGCCCATCGTAGCCATGCGGCAGGATAACGGTTAAGCCGCACATCCGCCCCCATTTGGTTTCGCCAGACGAGATGAACTGGTCAATCGCCACTTGCGCGCCGTTGGCAAAATCGCCGAACTGCGCTTCCCAAATGGTGAGCTGCTCGGGCGCGGAGCAAGCGTGTCCGTATTCATATGCCAGCACGGCTTCTTCGTTGAGAATGCTGTCAATCACGGTGAACGATGCTTGGTTTTCTGCCATGTGTTCCAGCGGGGTGTAAATGCCCAAATCGTGTTTTTGCCGTTGCGTGTCGTGCAGCACGGCGTGGCGGTGCGAGAACGTGCCGCGCCCTGAATCTTCGCCCGAAATACGCACGGGGATGCCGTTGGTAACCATGCTGGCGTAGGCAATGGTTTCTGCCATGCCCCAATCTATCGGCTGCTCGCCTTTTGCCATGGCTTTGCGCTGCTCAATCACGCGCTTGGCGGTGTTGTGCAAGCCAAAATTTTCGGGCACGACGGTGAATTTTTCGGTTAAACGCGCGATGTCGGCAGCGGGCAACCCTGTTTCCACAGGCTCGCGCCAATCCTTGCTTTGGTATTTGCTCCAATCCACGCGATATTTGTTTTCGTAATCAGTTAAGCGGGTGAGTTCAACGTGTTCGCCCTTGTCTAAGGCTTCGCGATACGCGGTTACAAAGCCATCGGCTTGTTCTGCCGTGAGTACGCCTTCGTTAACCAATTTTTCGGCATACAGCGCGCGCGTGCCAGGGTGTTTGGCGATGGCGCGATACATCAATGGCTGAGTTAGGGTGGGGTCGTCGCCTTCGTTGTGCCCCAGTTTGCGGAAGCACACGATGTCAACAACCACGTCTTTATGGAAGGTGTGGCGATAGTCTAAGGCAGCCTGAATCACATAGCACACGGCTTCGGGGTCGTCGCCGTTCACATGGAAAATCGGCGCTTCCACCATTTTGGCGATGTCGGTGCAATACACGGC
>CAUQDE010000157.1:0-4640 GCA_963516425.1 uncultured Kingella sp. | reverse complement strand
TTAACCGCGCAGGCGATAGGCTCGCGCCCGAAGAGATTATGTGGGTGTGGGTGGTTAATGTGGCGGCGAACACGCAAACGGTGTGGCGCTTTCGCGCGGGAGCAAGCTGCGCGGGCGAGCGGTTGAGCGTATATGGCGACAGCGTGATTGAAACGGTGTTTGAAGACTTGAAGCCCGCGCATACGGCGGTGCGGTTTACTTATAAGGATTAAATATGTTTGCAATTGAAACGCAGGATAAGCAATTTCACGATGGCAATGGCACAACCGAGCTGGGCACGATTTTGCCTGCTTGGTGGCTGAACCAAGTGCAGGACGAGCTGTTGACGGTGTTACAAGCGGCGAATATTGCGCCTAACAAGGCAACAAGCAATCAGCTGGCGCAAGCGATTAACACGATAGCGCACAACATCCTAAACGGGCGTGGCAATGATTTTTGCCCCAGCGGCATGGTGATGATTTTTGCAGGCGATTTTGCCCCCGTAGGCTGGCTCAAAGCCAACGGCGCAGCAGTATCGCGCACTGCCTATGCCAAGTTGTTTGCTGCGATTGGCACACGCTATGGCGCGGGCGATGGGCATAGCGCGTTTAATTTGCCCGATTTGCGCGGTGAGTTTTTGCGCTTTTGGGATGATTTGCGCGGTGTGGATGCGGGACGCGGATTGGGAACTTGGCAGAATGATGCCATCCGCAACATTGCGGGCAATGCGGCGACTTATACCCAAGACGACATCCGACCCAACGGCGTGCTCGGCATCAGCAACAAAGCCACGCGAGGCATTGTGTGGGAGAACAACTGGCAGAACTTCGGCATTCAGGCGCAATTGGATTTTGACGCTTCGCGCGTGGTGCCGACCGCCAATGAGAACCGCCCGCGTAACATCGCGCTACTGGCGTGCATCAAAATCTAATCATGTAAAAGGACGAAACGATGAGCGATTTATCCCAAACCAAACCCGTATGCCAACTAGACGCAGAGGGCTTTTACGTTTGCCAAACCGTTGCTGATGCCGACCCGATGCAGCCTGAAAATTGGCTAATCCCCGCGGGCTGCATTGAAGCCGAGCCGCCCGAAAGTAAACAAGGGCAGGCAGCAAAATGGCAGCCTGAAAAGCAGGCGTGGCAATATCTGCCCGATTATCGTGGGCAAACGGCGTATCACACGCAAACGCGGCAGCCTGAAACAGTGGACACAATCGGCGAACTGCCCGCACATCTGACCATTGCCGCGCCGCCCAGCGAGTTGCACCAATGGAACGGCAAGGCATGGGTAGTGGATAAAGCCAAACAAGCCGAGGCAGAAAAAACAGCGTTTCAGGCTGCCCAAAGCGCGAAGCTGACCGAGCTGGCGAACGCCGCGCAAGCCTTTGTGGATGAGCACGCAAAAACGGATATTGTGCCTGCCTTCGAGCAGGAAACATGGGCGATGCAGGGCGCAGAAGCACGCGCATGGGCAGACGACGACAACGCGCCCACCCCCATCTTGGACAGCATCGCCCACCATCGCAATATTGACCGCATCATGCTGATTCGCGCCGCGCTGCGCAAAACGCAACAGTATGAAGCGTTGGCAGCAGGCGTGGCAGGGCAGCGGCAAGCGTTGCAAGTGCAGATTGAGCGAGCAAAAACCTTGGATGATTTGGCAGCGGTTGAAATCACTTTCAGGCTGCCTGAAATGGGAGGCTAAACCATGACACAGGTTTATTTAGCTTTGTATAAAGGGCGCAAACGCGGCAAAACCCCACGCGAGCTGTGGCAACGCTTGATGGATTGGGCTGTGCGGGCGGCAACGCGCGGGCAATACAGCCATTGCGAGATTGCCGTTAAACACAGCTTTGCCGACGACTACCACTGCTATTCTGCCAGTGCGCGCGACGGCGGTGTGCGCAGCAAAACCATGCCGCTGCCGCCTGACAAGTGGGATTTAATCCCCATTCGTGATGTGGATGCGTATGACAAGGTGTGGGCGTTGTTTCAAGCTACGCGCGGCGCGAAATACGATTACTGCGGTGCATTAGGCTTGGTGCTGCCGATTCGGCAAGCACGGCAAAGGTGGTTTTGCAGCGAGTGGTGCGCCAAGGCGTTGGGGGCGGAGCAGCCTGAAAAATTTAGCCCGAATGAGCTGGCAAAATGCCTTGCGGGTGGGATAAGAAACATAGGCGGCGTGCGCCGAAAATAGAAAAGTCCCCCGTTAAGAAACGGGGGAATGCTGGAAAAGTACGGCAGGAACAATGGAGTGCGGTAACACCCCATTGCCCCCTTGCCAAAGCAGATAGCGCCTGCATTAGCTGCCGTAGCCCTCGAGGGCGGGCGGATTGTAAACGAACACAGGAATCTGCACAATGAACACACTCAACACATCAAACACACTAACTGAACTGCGCTGCCAGTCATGTCGCCGCAAACTGGGCGAAATTGCAGGCAAATATCGCTTAGCCGTTAAATGCCCGCGCTGCAAGCAATTTAATCACTTTCAGGCAGCCTGAAACCTTAAACTTCTTAACTTCTTTTTGAGCATCCACAGCATGCCTTTTTAACCGAACGCCGCGAGCGTCTGTTTTGAAAGGACACTATGGATGCTCAATCTCAATCCAATCAACCCAAACCAACCCGACAACTCAAACAGCCCACAATCGGCAGCCTGTTCGCCGGCATCGGCGGATTTGATCTCGGTTTTGAGCAAGCAGGTTTCACAACCAAATGGCAAGTGGAAATCAACGACACCTGCCGCGCCGTGCTCGCCGACCGCTTCCCGCACGCAAAGCAGTTTACCGACGTGCGAACCTGCCTGCCCGACTTGTCGCCCGTTGATGTCATCGTCGGCGGCTTCCCCTGCCAAGACGTTTCCATTGCGGGCAAACGGCGCGGGCTGGCAGGCAAACGCACAGGCTTGTTCTTTGACGCGCTCCACATCGTGGATAGTCTTAAACCCCGCTGGGTTGTGTTGGAAAACGTTACGGGGCTGCTCAATTCAAACGCTGGCCAAGACTTTCAAACAGTCATCCAGTCCCTTGCCCAATGCGGGTATTTGGGCGCATGGCGCGTGCTTAATGCTGCATATTTCGGAGTCCCCACAAAACGCCGCCGCGTATTCATTCTCGCTGGATTGGGAGAGCTGCCCCCAGCCGAGTTTATGGCTGACGCCGCACCAATTGGAATGCTGGCGCAAACGCGCGACCCACAACGGCAAGAACCCCACGCTACTTTACTGGCCGGCATCGGCGCATCAGGGATTGACCGAGCGGGTTCGGACATCATCGTTGTGCGAAACGGACGGAGTGCGATGGTTGAGCGGGCGCGAGCGGCTGCAAATCATGGGCTTTGCCTCGGACTGGATGAGACCAACGCTGCGGAAGCTCGGGCTGCGGGAAACGCCGTCTGTCCGCCGGTTGCGCGCTGGATTACCGAAAAGCTGATTCAGACGTTTTAAGAGCCTGAAAACCGTAAAACCCCGTTTAAATATCATTTAAAAACAGAGTGCCTTTGAGTACCGATAAACACATACTCAAAGGCACACACATGAAAACCTACAAAAAAGCACCCTTGCCCTTTATCGGGCAAAAGCGCAATTTCCTAAAACACTTTATCCCGCTGCTGCAACAAAACATCCCTGATGACGGCGCAGGCTGGACCATTGTGGACGTGTTTGGCGGCAGCGGCTTGCTGGCGCATACCGCCAAACGCACCCTGCCCAAGGCGCGTGTGATTTACAACGACTTTGACGGCTACGCCGAGCGCCTGCGCCATATTGCCGACACCGAGAGACTACGCCGACAATGCCTTGCCATTATAGGCACAGCGGGCAAAGATAACCGGTTAAGCGATGACACCAAAGCCCGCCTGATTGCAGCGATTGAGACATTTAACAGCTTTGTGGACGTGCAAACGCTGGCAAGCTGGTTTCTGTTCAGCGGCAAACAAGCCAAAGACTGGGCAGATTTAAAAAGCAAAATCTGGTGGAACGGCATTGCCAAATCACCCTATGCCGAAGCAGCAGACTACTTAGACGGCTTGGAAATCCGCCATCAATGCTTTACCAAGCTGCTGCCCGAATGTGCAGGGCAGACTAAAACCCTGCTACTGCTTGACCCGCCCTACGTCTCCACCGCACAAGGCGCATACGCCAACGAGCAATATTTCGGCATGGTGCAGTTTCTCAAACTGGCAGATAAGATTAAGCCGCCTTTCGTATTTTTCAGCAGCACCAAAAGCGAGCTGCCCGCTTATGTGGATTACGTTTGCAGCACTAAGACGGGCAACTGGCAGGCGTGGAAAGATTGCCAAAAAGTGGTTGTCAATGCACGGCTGAATTATCAGACTGCGTATGAAGACAATATGCTTTGGACGTTTGGCTAAGCTGGCTTTTTGAGCATAGGTTAAGCCAAAATAATAGCCTGCAAGTGGATATGTTTGCAGGCTGATTTAAATGTAAAAGGTTTTGACGCGGAAATAAAGATAGCTTGTAAAAGGTGGTGTCATTTGATGCAAAAGGCGGCGGCGGTTTACAGGTGATGTCTTTCCAGTTGATTTCAATGGCGGAGCGCATCATCTGCACGCCGATATACAACAGCGCGGGTGCGGTGGCAAAGGCGGGCACGGCTTTGGCAAGCGGCGAAAACCACAAGCACGCCAGCATCAACA
>CAUQDE010000156.1:0-4648 GCA_963516425.1 uncultured Kingella sp. | reverse complement strand
GGCTTAGAATTCTTTGAATTCCCACACGCTGCCATCGGCATGGAAGCTTAGATAATAGCGTGCGCCGTTGGTGTCTATTTGCGCGGTGTGCCACATGAGTTTTTGTTGCTTGGGCAGCCAGATTAGGGCGACGTGGTAGGCTTGGGTTTCCACGGCATTCACGCTTTGGGCTTTTTGCTGCCATGCTTGGGCGATGTCGGCGGCTTGGGCGAAGTCAATTTTGGCAAGGGGAACAAGATGGCGGGCGTAGTTTTTATTGGGGGCGGGCGGGTCGATGGGGGTGAGCGACCATTTGCCGTTCTCGTAGGTGTAGTACAAGATGTTTTCAGGCTGCTTGGGGTCTTGCAGGTCTATTTCAATGCGCGGGCGCGTGCCGTCAAAAAAGTTGATTTGTTCGTAGATTTGGATGGGCGCGCCTTGCAATTCGGGAAGCTGGCTGAGCGCTTGTTGGGCGCGGCGCAATGCTTGTTTGTCGCGCAGTATCCATTGTGGTTTTTCAGGCTGCCTTTGGGCTGGGGCAGATGCGGCTGGGGCAGATGCAGATGCAGCCTGAAAAAGGGCGGCGCTGTTGCTTTGGGCGTGGGCGGATGAGATGCCAAACGTGGGGAAGATAAATTGAATCAGCAAGACCAGTAGCCAAGTTAGCATGATGCGTCCTTTTTTTCTTGCAATAGCTGCCGTTCGTAAACGGCTTGGGCGAGCGTGCCTGCGTCCACATATTCCAGCTCGCTGCCTAGCGGCATACCGCGTGCCAAGCGGCTGATTTTATAGGGTTGTTCTTTGAGCAACTCGGTGAGCACATAAGCGGTGGCATCGCCTTCGGCGGTGAACGAGGTGGCGATGATGATTTCTTGCACGGGGCTGTTTGCCAAGCGTTCTATCAGTTTTTCCAGCGCAACATGGTTTAAATCCATGTTTTGCGTGGGGTTCACGCTGCCCATTAGCACAAAATACAAGCCATCGTGGCAGCGGGCGGCTTCCATCGCGGCAACATCGGCGGGCATGTGCACAATCATCAGGCGCGTGGCATCGCGTTTTTCGTCGGCGCAAATGGTGCATTCGCTGCCTTCGCAAAAGGTGTTGCATTGGCGGCAGTTGGTTACTTGGCGCAAGGCGGTTTCCAGCGCGCCAAGTAGTTCGGCTGCGCCATCGCGGTTTTGTTGCAGCAGGGTGTGCGCCATGCGTTGCGCGGTTTTCGCGCCCACATTTGGGAATATGCGCAGGGCTTGGATAAGGGCGGTGTATGCGTCTTGAGGTTTGGACATGGTTTTCAGGCAGCCTGAAAGAGAATGGGCGATGCGATGTTTATAATGCTCACGATGGTTTTTCAGGCTGCTTGATGTGCCAAGGCAGCCTGAAAACGGCGGTTTAAGCCTTGGGCAGGGTAACGCCTGTTTGCCCCATGTATTTGCCGTTGCGGTCTTTGTATGATGTTTCGCACATCTCATCGCTTTCAAAAAACAGCACTTGTGCCACGCCTTCGCCTGCGTAGATTTTGGCAGGCAGCGGTGTAGTGTTGGAAAATTCCAGCGTAACGTAGCCTTCCCATTCGGGTTCAAACGGCGTTACGTTCACAATAATCCCGCAGCGGGCATAGGTGGATTTGCCCAAGCACACGGTGAGCACATTGCGCGGAATGCGGAAATATTCCACCGTGCGCGCCAAGGCAAACGAGTTGGGCGGGATGATGCAGCAGTCGTCTTCCACGGTAACAAAATTTTTCGGGTCAAAATTTTTTGGGTCAACAATGGTGCTGTTGATGTTGGTGAAAATTTTGAATTCGTTGGCGCAGCGGATGTCGTAGCCGTAGCTGGATGTGCCGTAGGAAATGATTTTTTGCCCGTTGGCTTCTTTGATTTGGCGCGGCTCAAACGGGTCTATCATGCCGTGTTGCTCCGCCATGCGGCGTATCCATTTATCTGATTTGATGGACATTTTTTGCTCCTAGTTGATTGTTTGAACATGGGCGATTGTAGTATTTTCAGGCTGCCTTTGGAACAGCAGGGGCAGCCTGAAACCCTGTTAGGTTTGCTTTTGCCAGCCGCCCAAATAGCCCACCAATTCGCTGATTAAATTGCTGATGCTTTCCGCCATCAAAATTTGGCTGGCGAAAGCAAGGCTGGCGGCATCATCACCGTGTTGTTCGACTTCTTCTTGTAACACATCCAAATATTGGATGCGTTTAAGGGCAAAGTTGGCATCCAACACAAAGGCGATTTGCTCGCGCCACACCAAGCCAAGCTGGGTTACGGTTTTGCCGTCTTTTAAATGCTGCACCACTTCGGGCGCGGTTAAATCTTGCTTGGCGATTTTAATCACGGGCACGACATCGCCGCTGCCTTTGATTTCGCAATTGTCGTCCAGCTCAAAGCCGCCTTGGCAAGCGCCTTGCAGCAGCCATTCGGTCATTAGGCTGCTGGGCGATTGTTGGGTTTGCGGCAAGCGCGCTTCCAAGCCGCCAAGTGCTTCGCGCAGCTTGGCGAGCAGGTTTTCGGCTTTGTTGGCATTGGCGTTGTTAATCAGCAAATAGCCGTGTTTGGTGTCGCAAACGGCTTGGATGCGGCTGCTGCGGGTGAACGCGCGGGGGAGCAGGTCGTCGGTGATTTGCTCTTTCAATTCCTGTTTTTCTTTGCGCCCCACGCTGCGGGCTTCGGCGTTTTGGATTTCGGCAACTTTGTCGTCCAAAATTTCGCGGATTACGCTGGCGGGCAGCACTTTTTCGGCTTTTTTCAGCGCGACGGACCATGTGAAATCGGCGGGGAACACCAGCTCGGGGCTGAAACCGTGCGGCGCGGCAAAACCTTCGCTAAACCAGTCTAGCCCTGTAATCGGGGCAAATTGAGCGGCAGCGAGCTTGCTGGCAAGGGTGTCTAAATCGGGCAGGGTTTCGGGGTTGATGGGGTAGAAATTGAGTTGTTTGAACCACATGGTCGGGCGTTTCTCGTGTTGCTGAAAGGGGGGGGCGATTATAGCATTGGGGCAGCCTGAAAGTGGGTTTTGCGCTTTTAGGCTGCCTTGGGGATGGCGGAAAATCGTTTTCAGGCTGCCTATATCATAAAGGTGTAGTCGTCGGTGTTAAACGATTGTTCCATGTCTTCGGCGGGCACGTTGTGTGATGCGCCCACGGTTTTGGCGGGCACGCCGACCACGGTGGTTTGTGCGTCTACATCGCGGATAACCACGCTGCCCGCGCCGATTTTGGCGCAATGCCCGATGCGGATGTTGCCGAGGATGGAGGCGTTTGCGCCTATCATCACGCCGTCGCCCACTTTGGGATGGCGGTCGCCGCTTTGTTTGCCCGAGCCGCCGAGCGTTACGCCGTGCAGCAGGGAAATGTCGTTGCCCAGCACGGCGGTTTCGCCGATAACGATGCCTGTGCCGTGATCAAACATAATGCCATGCCCGAACACGGCGGCGGGGTGGATGTCCACGCCAAACACTTCGCTGGCGCGGTTTTGCAGAAAATAGGCGAGGGTTTGACGGTTATTGTTCCACAGCCAATGGTTGATGCGGTGCGATTGGATGGCGTGGTAGCCTTTGAAATAGAGCAGCGGCAGGCAATATTGGTCGCAGGCGGGGTCGCGGTCGTAGCAGGCGGCAACGTCGGCAACGGCGGCTTCCACAATGCTGGGGCTGCTTTCTAGCACGCGCATAAAGGTTTCATAGAGCGCGCGCGAATCCATGGTGCTGCTGGATAGTTTGCTGGACAGATGAAAGGCGAGCACGCGGGCGAAGCTGTCGTGGCGCAATACGGTGAGGTGCAGAAAGCTGGCGAGCATCGGCTCGGATTGGGCGGCTTGGGCGACTTCTTGGCAGATGGTTTGCCAGAGGGTGTGTTGGTTGATGGGCATGATGGCTGAGGAATGAAAAAAGCGGAATGGTACGTTGTTTTGCGGGATTGATAAAGGCGTTTCAGGCTGCCTTTTGCGGGCGGGCGCAACGGAAAGGCAGCCTGAAAACGCCGTTGCGATTTCAACTTGGTTGAAGCCTTTGGTTTTGGCTTCGCAGAAGCTCGTAAACCCGCTTTCAGGCTGCCTGATTCAATATGCTTTTGGCTTGCCATTCATTCTGATTCGCTTTGCAAAAAACCAATGATTTTAGGCACTTCGCCGTTGTCATCATGGATAAGTAGCTCCGCGTGTTTTTTGATTGCTGCAAAAAGGCACAGCAAATCTTCCTTTATGTACTCTGGAACGGCATTGACTTCCATTATGATTTCAGATGAATGGTTAAATCGGAACACTACGTCAGGCATAGACTGCCTGTCCCAATCTTTGTGCACCAATAGATAAACATCATCAGACTGCTTTTCAAACGAATCCAATCGTTCAAAGAATTCAGTCAGCTGCGCAAAATTGTCCCTTATCCAGCATTGGGGCTCGGTGGAAATAGACAGTTCGTATGACATATTGGCTTCTCCTGTAAACAAAGCCATCGCAAAAAGGCAGCCTGAAAACGCTGTTTACGAGTATCAGGCTGCCTCAGTACGGATTTAACAACTCAAACGCTTATTTTTTCTTTTTTTGCGGTGGCAAGTCGGTGCAAGTACCGTTTGCCACTTCCGCCGCCATGCCGATGGATTCACCCAAGGTTGGGTGCGGGTGGATGGTGCTGCCAATATCCACCGCATCGCAGCCCATTTCAATCG
>CAUQDE010000155.1:0-4720 GCA_963516425.1 uncultured Kingella sp. | reverse complement strand
CACCATCGCCCAATTCCCCCAAGGCACCGCCGCAGGCATCTGCCTACACAGCCTGCTGGAACACTACCCCTTCGCCCAGCCCGCCGCGCAGCACAGCACCCTAATCCAAACCACCCTAGACCAACACAACATCAACAGCCAACAATGGCAAGACACCATCGCCCAACTCATAGACCACACCCGCCACACCCCCCTGCTGCCCCACACCAGCCTCAGCACCCTGCCCCCGCAAAACATCCTCACCGAGTTCGGCTTCCTGCTGCACACCCGAAACTTCACCCTAGGCAGCCTGAAAACATGGTTTAGCACCCAAAGCAACCTCCCCCCCGAAATCATCGACGCCGCGCAAAACCTCAGCTTCCGCGACGTACAAGGCTACATCAACGGCTACATAGACCTGCTCGCCCAAACCCAACAAGGCGACACCCTCATCCTAGACTACAAATCCAACTGGCTCGGCAACAGCCCCAGCGACTACACCCAAGCCGCGCTCAACCAAGCCGTTGCCCAACACCACTACGCCCTACAAGCCCTGCTCTACGCCATCGCCACCGCCCGCTATCTCACCAGCCGCAACGCCCAGCCCGCCACCCTCCACATCCGCTACCTCTTCCTGCGCGGTCTGGACGGCATCACCAGCAACGGCGTATGGCAATGGGACATCCCCACCAGCAGCCTGAAACAATGGTTGTAAGCAAGAGGGTTGCGAACAAGCAGGGCAACGACCGCCAGCCCAGCCACCATTTTCAGGCTGCCTTAAATCACCCAAGGCAGCCTGAAACCCTTGCGAACCCAATGCCGACACGGAGCAGCGACGGCTCGCCAACATTTTGCCGACGCGCAACGCACGCTTTAAACAGAAACGCACCATTCCGATTTCAGGCTGCCTTTAATGCATTGGAAAACGCCCAATAGAGGGAGGACAACTCGCTTGCCCGCCAAAATACCCACCCCCACGGCAAACAAATTAACCGCCCCAAGTTTGAACGCGGGCGCAATAACAGGCAGCCTGAAAACCATCCCGCGCCCCCTACGGCTTGCCCGCAAGCCGTGCGCCGGCTAAAAATGCCAAGGCAGTTGCAAGTCGGGCATTGACGCCCAACCGACCAAGTTTTGCAAAAGTTTCAACCGACAAAAGGCAGCCTGAAAACGAATGCACACGTTTTCAGGCTGCCTTTTTCGCAGACAAACATTTGAATGCGCTAAATTTGAATGCACCCGCCAACCGATTTCGTTGGATGGGCGAATAACGCTTGGGCTTCATTGAAGCTACGGGTTTTCAGGCTGCCTATTCACGCCAGCGCCAACATTTTCAGGCTGCCGCAACAGTTTCCAAACACAAATGCAGCCTGAAAACGCATCCAACACGTTTTCAGGCTGCCTCCTATCCGCATCCCAAGCACAACAAGCAACAAAGCATTGCCCACGCGCCACCAATCACGCCTCGCTACAAAGCGAGCATGTTTCAACACACAGCCTCCTGAAAGCGGCTGGAAAGGTCATGCTTGCGAAACGTCCCGTAACGCAAGTTTCAACACACAACCGCCCGAAGGCGGCTGCCCCGCGCGCTACCACGCCTCAATCCGACGCTCTGCAATTCAACCCTCTTTTGGCAACGCGCCCCCGCCGCTCCATACCCCGCCCATCGCACCAACATTTTCAGGCTGCCGCACAGATTGCCCGAAACCGCAAAGGCAGCCTGAAAAACGAATGCACACGTTTTTCAGGCTGCCTTTACATCACCCCACCCAATAAGCATCGCCAGCCCGCCAACCAAAGCCAATATTCCGCGCCATTCAAACACGCCTTTTGGCAATGGGCAATGAGCCGCCGCCGTTCCATGCCTTGCCAACCGCAGCACCGTTTTCAGGCTGCCTATTTTTTCTTGTCCTTGGCTTTTGCAGGCGGCTTGCTGTTGGGTTTCGCAGCGGATTTGTCGCCGGCTTGGGGTTTGGCTTTTTCAGGCTGCTTATTGCTCGGCTTGGCTTTTTCAGGCTGCCTTACCGGCTGGGCGGCGGGTTTAACAGGCTTGGCTTTGGGCAATGCGATGCGCGGTTCGTGTTTGGCTTCGTTGCGGTTTTCGGGTTTTTCGGGCGCGGGGGCAACCGCAGGGGCGGCTGGCTGGGCGGCGGGTTTGGGCTTGGGCGCGGCTTGGGCTGGAGCGGGCGCGCTGTTGTCGTTTTCAGGCTGCGTGTCGGGCTGGGCGATAAACCATTGCCATTGCTGCTTCAAGGCGCTGCTGATGGCTTTTTGTTTTTCTTCGGCGGTGGTGCTGCCCGATGTGATTTGTTGGAAATTAAGGCTCACGCTGGGGTTGTCCATTTTGCCGCTGACACGGATGGGCAGGGCTTGGCTTTCGGCGTTGCCTTTGAAGCGGATGTCTTCGGTGATTTCGTTGCTGGCAAGGTTGAGCTTGCCGCTGCTGGTCATGGTGGCGGCGGGCCAGGTAAACGCGGCTTGGGCGCTGTGGCTGCTGATGCCGTTTTGGATGTTGGCTTCCAGCACAAAATGGCTGAACGGCATGGCGGTGGCTTCGGCTTCGGGCGTGCTGTTGCCGATGCCGGCGAGCAGGTTGCGGATGCGGTTGAAGCTGATGCCCGACCATTCGCCGTCGTTAATATCCAGTTTCACGCTGCCGTTGAGGCTGGCGAGCATTTCGTCGGGGCTGCTGCCTTGCGCGGTGAGGGCGAATTCGGCGGTGCCTTTGCCGCTGATGCGGCTTTGTTGGAACAAGTCTTGCAGCATGGGGTGGATTTGCACGCCTTCGGCTTTTTGGTGGAGCTGGTAGGCGATGGGGGTGCGGTTTTGGATGATGAGGCTGCCGTCGGTGCGCCCGCTGTATAGGTCGGCGGTGAGCGGGGCGATGATGATGGATTCTGCGCTGGCGTTGATGCTGGCGTGGATGTTGTCGATTTGGGCGCGGGGGGTTTCCAGCGTGCCGATGTCGGCGTCGATTTGGTAGGTGAGCGGGGCGGCGGGGAAGATTTGGCTGATGTCGCTGGTGGTGGGGTTGCTTTTGATGAGCGCGGCGTAGTTTTTGGTGTTGAGCTTGGCGATTTTCAGGCTGCCGCTGATGTGGTTTTCGTTGCGCGCCAGCGCGATGTTGGCGGGTTGCTTGTCAAACAGCCCTTGCAGTTGGATTTGCCAGTTGGCGAGATGGGCAAATTTCAGGCTGCCTTCCATTTCGCTGGCGAAGCGGGGTGTGCCTTGGGGGGTGGTTTGGGTGCTGATGAATTTGAGTTTGCCAAGCTGGATGCCGCTGCCGTTGCGCCATATCAGCTCGGATTTGGCGTTGATGTCTAGGTTGTCTTGTTGGGCGTTGCGGGTGTTGAGGTCTAGGTTGATTTCGTCGCTGTGCAGTTCGTTGTCTTGCCATTGGGCTTGGGCGGCGGCAAGCGTGCCGGTGGGTTGGTTGGGGTGGCCGGGGGCGGTGAACACGGCGTTGATGCCGGTGAGCTTGGTGTCGCCGAAGCGGCTGGCGAGCTTGGTGATGCTGATGTTGAAGGTGCTGTTGTGGCGGTAGCTGGCAACTTCAAGCTTGCTGTTTTCGGCGATGAAGTCTTGTTCGCGCCATGCGGCGTTGGTTTTCAGGCTGCCTGAAAAGGTGTAGCCGTTTTCTTTGCCGTTGAATTTGACGGCGAGCTTGGGGAACTGCTGGCTGTTGGGGCTGCTGATGGTGTCGCCTGTGGCGGTGAGTTGCAGGTTTTCCCAATAGGGCGAATGAGCGTGGGCTTCTAGCTGGTAGCCGATGGTGGTGGCGTTTTGGCGGGCGAGGGCAAGGTTGATTTGACTGAATGCAAATTCGCCCTGCTCAGCATCGCGCACGATTAGGCTGCCACGGTTGATTTGCACGCGGTTGAACACGGCGGGGCGTTGGTTGCGGGTTTGCCACAAATCGGCGATGTTCCAGCGCCCTTGGTTGTTGCGAATCAACAGCGCGTTGACATCGTTGAGCACCAGTTTTTCAATGGTGGGCTCGCCAATCAGGCTGCTCCAACCGATGCCAATTTTGACTTCTTGCGCGCGCAGGGCGGGGGCTTTGCCATCGGCTTCGCTGAGCACTACGTTGTGCAAAATGATGGTGGGGCGCGGGAACAGGCTGCGCTCAATGTGCGCGTCAAATTGCACGGTGCGCTTTGTGCCTGCTAGGGCTTCGCGGGCGCGTTGCTGCAAGGCTTCGTGTTCGGATACGCGATACAACGCCGCTGAGCCGCCCAAATACACGCCCGCCACAATCAAGCACGCAACCAAAGCCATGCGGCTGATGCGCCAGTGTGTGGGAGAAAGGTGGAATTTGGGCAAGGAAGACATGGGCGGCGGGCTGGAAACGAGAAAGGTTGGCATTTTAGCAAATTTTGCTGGCGGGGGTGGTTAAGAACCTGTTTTAAGAACCTGTATTCATTATTTGCATAGGCAGATTTGATGACATAAAAGCGCGGATACCAGGCAGAAAGCACAGCAAGGTTGTACACCAGCCGCGTTTTTAGGGCATAAAAGATGCCTATGGAAATAGTGAATGCAGGTTCTAAATAGGGCAGCCTGAAAACCAGCGTAAACATATCACCCCACTCTGTTTACCGTTAAAATGGCGCGGTTAAACGTATGTACACAAAGCCCCCCATGCAGCCTGAAACCCCCATCGCCGCCTACCGCGCCACCCGCGCCGCCGCCGCCCAATCCTTCCAGCAAAACCATCGTCCCTATCTTTATTTTCGCCGCC
>CAUQDE010000154.1:0-4773 GCA_963516425.1 uncultured Kingella sp. | reverse complement strand
CACGGCAACAAACGCGCTGAATTTGGCGATGTTGTTGATAAACGAACGGAACAGCACGATGCTTTTGTCGGCAAGCTGGTAGATGTCGTCTGCAATGCGCTGGTCGGGGTTGTCGGGTTCGCCCGTAAGTTGCAGGCGGTAGTGTTTGTGATTGCCCAGCCAGTCGCTTTGAAAACGCTCAGTAAGATGCGTGCGCCAGCGGAAAATCAGCCGTTTTTGCAGCCAGTCGCCGCAGACGATGCAGCCGATAATTAGCCCCATATAGCCGCAGTATTCCACAATCAGCGCGGGCATGGCTTTGCCGTCAAACGCAGCGAGCGCGTCGTAAAAACGCTTGTCCCACGCGGCGATTTTTACGCTCATAAAAATGGAAAACAGCGTGAAGCCGATAACGGAAGCGAGCAGCAGCCACTCGCGCCATTGGGTTTTACCAACCCAAAACGGGCGGGCGAGGTGGAGGAATTGTTTGAGCAGGGGCATGTTTTCTCCTTTTGGCGGCATAAAGGCAGCCTGAAAACAGGTTCTTCGTTTTCAGGCTGCCTTGTCTCGTTCAAACCAACATCGCTTTACATTTTCCATTTGAAGCTGAGCGTTATGTTGCGCGGTTCGCCGTAAAACCAGCCCCAGCCTTTGGTGCGGGCTTCGTAGTTTTCGTAATAACGCTTGTTGGTGAGGTTGTTGATATTCAGGCTGAATTTCATGTGCTTGTTCGGCTCGTACTGCGCGCCCGCGTTCCAAACGGTGTAGCCGCCCAAAGGCTGTTGCACGTCCCAGCTTTTGTGTTTGCTCTGGGTGCTGAATCCGCCCGTCAGCGTCCAGCGCGAAGCCGCGCCGGGCAGGCGGTAGGCGGTGTGGACGCGCAGCATGTGGCGCGGGGTGTGCTGGCTGAAATCGGCGCCCGCCACAAACAGGTTTTGCGCGCCTGCCGTTTTGGTGTATTTACGCGTGTTGTAGGTGTAGCCCGCGAACAGCTGCCAGTTGTCGGTCAGATTGCCCGCCACTTCCAAATCCACACCTCTGCTTTGCACGCGTACGGGTTCGTAAATCCAGTTTCTGGTAACGGGATGGCGCAGGCGGGTGCTGACCGGTTCGTTGTGTTTTTCGGTTTGGAACAGCGCCAGCGTGGTGTTCAAGCGGCCTTCGCGCCACGCGCTTTTCCAGCCGACTTCGTAGCTGTTGCCCAACACGGTGGGCAGCTCTTTGTTGTCGGCATCCAAGGCGCTGGTGTGTTTGAAGATGCTGGTATAGCTGGCGTAAAGCGTGTTGTGCGCGTTCAAGTCAAACGTTACGGCGGCATAGGGGATGAAGCGGCCTTTTTTGTATCGGCTTTCGCTTCGCACGGCAAAGTCGGGCTTGCCGTTGCGGGTGTCGCGGTACCAGATGGAGCTGTTTTGCCAGCGGCTGTACGCGGTGCCTGCAATCAGGTGGAAGCGGCCGAAGTTGAAGCGGTTGGCGAGCGTGAGCGTTTGGGTGGTGTAGCGGCTGTTGCGGTAGTCGCGGTAGTCAAACGTGTTCCAGTCGGGGCGCGGGATTTCGCTGCCGTTCCAGGTGAATAGGTTGAAAGAGCGGCCTGCGGTGGGCTGCTCGCGCATTTCAATGTTGAATTTTTCTCGGGTGTGGCTGTATGCGGCGTAAAAGTCGTGTTGGTTGCCCCACGCGTTGTATTTGCCGTCCAATTCAAGCTGTCCTGCCCATTGGCTGTTGTGGCGGTTGTGGCGGGCAAACGAATCGAGCGGCAGCGTGCCGTCGTTTGTGCCGCAGGAGGCGCACGCGCCCGAAAGCTGGGCTTGTTCGCTGACGGATTTGTTTTGTTTGTAATCGGCTTTGGCGGTGAGTTTCCAGTTTTCGCCGAAATAGTGTTCCCATTCGGCAAAGGTGTGCAGCTTGCGGTATGTGCCTTTGTCCCAATCCGAACCCCAGAAAATATCGCGCCTCAAACGCAAATCGTTGCCCTGTTTATCGGACGGCAAACCAAAGCCGAGCGGGGTGTCGGTTTGGCGGTGGTACAGCGCACCGACGGTAAGTTTGTCGTTTTCGCCGAAGGATTTGTCGGCGGTGGCGAAAATCAGCGCGTTGCTGCCGTCAACGTTGTCGCGGAACGTTTTGTCGCGCTCCACCACCGCCACGGCGCGCCCGCGGATTTGCGCCGCTTCGCTCAACACGCCCGACACGTCTGCCGTGCCGCGCACCTTGCCCCAGCGGTCGGCTTCGGCTTCAAGCTCCACCAGCCGCTGCGAGGTGGGGCGTTTCAACACCATGTTGATTGAGCCGCCCGGCTCGCTGCCCGCCTGCTTCATGCCGCTGCCGCCGCGCAAGACTTCGATGCGCTCGTAAAGCGCGGTGTCGGAAAGCTGTTTGCCGTTGTGCAGGTTGTTGCCCTGCACGCTGGCGATGGTGGAATTGATGCCGTTGGTGGTGATGGAGCCGACGTTGAAACCGCGCGACTGGTATTGCGTGTAGTTGCCGCGCCGCACCACATTGATGCCCGTGGTCATTTTCAGCGCGTCTTCCAGCGTGGCGGCGCCCAAGTCGTCCATCTGTTTGCGGGTAATCACGCTCACCGACTGCGGCGTGTCTTTGGGCGCGAGTTTGAGGCCTGCGGATAAGGAGGTTTCGGAAACGGTGTAGGCGTTTTGGATTTTGCGTTTGCCAATTACGGTGATGTTTTCCAGCTCGGTGGCGGGTTCGGCAAAGGCTGCGGCAGGCAGCGCGGCAATGCAAAGCGCGAGCGTACTGATTTTGAGGCGGTGTTTTGGATTCATTGGGATTTCCTTTGTAGAGAAATATTTTGCAAGCACAAAACAGCATGGGCGGTTTTGCGTTGCCCTGTTTGCTTGGCTGCGTCGGATGCGTGTTTGTTTTTGGAAAAAACGGACGGCAGACGGCAAATTAAAGCCATCATGCTGAAATATAATTATTTTTCAAACCGTTTTCCCGTGATTTTTCTTGTGCGGCCCGGCAGCGGGCGCAAGCATAACGTAAAAAAACGCAAAATTATATAAAAATGATTCATGCGGCGCAGGTTGTTTGATGCAAATCAATGAAATTTGAACGCGGTTATTGATGGGATGCGGCAGCCTGAAAACGGGCGGTTCGGCTTTGGCTTGGCTGGTTTGGTTTTTGTTGGAGTATTCGGTTTTCAGGTTGCCTTTCGTTTCATTTTTAACGTTTCAACCGCCTGAATAAGCGTTTGAGGCAGCCTGAAAACCCGTTTTGCCCGTTTTCAGGCTGCCTTTTGTCCAAGCAAAACAGCACGCCTTGGGTGGTAAACGCAAACACAATCCGCCTGGCGGCGATGTCGTCCAGCAAGCCTTGCGCCAGTGCGCGGATTTGGGCTTGCTTTTGGGGCGGGAGCGGCGTGCGATAGCCATCGGCAAACCAGTCTTGCAGCTCGTTCGTCAAGTCGTATAGAAAGGGGAAATGCTGCGTGTAATCCAGCAGGTTTTCAAACGCCAAAGTATCGTCGGGCTGAGCCGCCAGCCGCCGCAAATATCGGAGCGTTTCCCGCGCGGGCTTGCCGTCTTCAAAGCGTTGGTAGGCTTGGCTGTTGCGCTGCACATAAGCGCCCACCAGCTTTTCAATCTCGTGCAACGCCCATTTGTCGGCAAAATCCAGCGCAATCAAATCCAGATACACATCATCGGGCAGCAGGGCTTCCAGCTCGGCATCGTGAGCGTAAATCCATTGTTCCAATTCGGTGGGCGGCGCTTCGCCGGCAAACGCGCGCCAGAACATTTCGCAGGTGTCGATTGGTAAAACAATCATGGGTTACTCCGTTAGCCAAAAGGCAGCCTGAAACGCGGTCAATCCGTTTTCAGGCTGCCTCTGATGGTTGGCAGCAAATCAGTTTTTCATACTCTGCACAGGCGCGGGGATGCGCCCGCCGCGGTTCACAAACGCTTCGCAGCTGCCCGCTTTGGTCGGCATAATCGGCGCGTAGCCCAAGAGCCCGCCGAACTCCACGCTCTCGCCCACACCTTTGCCGGTAACGGGAATAATCCGCACGGCGGTGGTTTTGCTGTTAATCATGCCGATGGCGGCTTCGTCGGCGATGATGCCGGCAATGGTGCTGGCGGGGGTGTCGCCCGCCACGGCGACCATGTCCAAGCCCACCGAGCAAACCGCGGTCATGGCTTCCAGCTTGTCCAGCGTGAGCACGCCGCTTTCGGCGGCGGCAATCATGCCCTCGTCTTCCGACACGGGGATAAACGCGCCACTTAGCCCGCCCACGGCGCTGGAAGCCATCATGCCGCCTTTTTTCACCGCGTCGTTTAAGAGCGCGAGCGCGGCGGTGGTGCCGTGCGTGCCGCACACGGATAAGCCCATGCTTTCCAAAATCCGCGCCACGCTGTCGCCCATGGCAGGAGTCGGCGCAAGCGACAAATCCAAAATGCCAAACGGTATGCCCAGCATTTTCGCCGCTTCCTGCCCGATGAGTTCGCCCACGCGGGTGATTTTGAACGCGGTTTTTTTCACAATTTCGGCGATTTCGGTGAGATTTTGGCTGGCGCAATCTTTTAAGGCAGCCTGAACCACGCCCGGCCCTGATACGCCCACGTTAATCACCGCGTCTGCTTCGCCCGCGCCGTGGAACGCGCCCGCCATAAAGGGGTTGTCTTCCACCGCGTTGCAAAACACCACGATTTTGGCGCAGCCGAAGCCTTCGGGCGTGATGTCGGCGGTTTGCTTGATGATGTCGCCCGCCAGTTTCACCGCGTCCATATTGATGCCTGCGCGGGTGGAGCCGATGTTGATGGAGCTGCACACGATGTC